>JAVEEJ010000054.1 GCA_030840515.1 Frankiaceae bacterium
AGTAGGTTCGTGCAGGACACATCGGACACGGAAGGTCCCCCGACATGCGCCGTACTCGCCCCGCCCTGATCCTGGCCGTCCTGGGCGTTGCCGCCGCGATGCTGGCCCCGGCCGCCTCCGGAGCCACGGCCAAGCCGGGCTTCTTCACGGTCAAGCTCGACAAGGCCGCCGGCGGCACCGAGCCACGCGCCAGCGTTGACCCGGCGGGCAAGCGCTGGGTGGTCACCAACTCCAAGAGCGGCGGCGACGCGGTCGTCTACGGGTCGACGAACGGCAAGACCTGGACCCAGACCACGGGCACGCTCGGGAACCAGCTCAGCGCCACGATCGACACCGACATCGTGACCACGCGCACCGGCCGGATCATCGCCTCCGAGCTCGACTTCACCGGCATCCGCTTCATCACGGGCTTCAGCGACGATGGCGGCAAGACCTGGACCGCGTCGACCGGGATGCCCCCGGCCGACAGCGACCGGCAGTGGCTCGCGGTCGGACCCGACGACGCGACCACGCACCTGCCGCGCGTCTACCTGCTGTGGCACAACCTGCTCTCGGGCACCGGCAACCACAACATGTGGGTGCAGACCTCGACCGACAACGGCGCCACCTTCGGCGCGCCGGTCCCCACCACCTTGCCTGGCGATGAGGCGTACGGCGACCTGCAGTGCGCCGACTCGGGCGGTCCCTCGGGGATCGCAGTCGACCAGAAGACGGGCCGGATCTACGTCGCGTTCGGCACCCGCAGCGGGCCGGCCGTGGGCGGGTGCACCGCCTCCGTCGTCGGCCCGTTCGAGATCAACGTGGTGTCGGCGACCCGGGTGTGGGTGGCCTCGTCGCCTGACAACGCTGCCGGCTCCTGGAAGCAGTCGTTGGCTGTCGACCGCAGCACGCAGCACCAGGAGAAGGAGCAGATCGTCGGCATGGAGCTCTCACCGCTCGCGGTGGACCTCGCGGGCAACGTGATCGTCGCCTTCCCCGAGTCCAAGAGCGTCGACGACTTCACCGCGGCCGCCAAGTACGTCTGGTCCCCACCGGGCGCGACCTCCTGGTCGAAGCCGCGGACGATCGCTCCGCTCAAGGACGCGGGCAACATCCTCATCCACCCGGTTGGCGGCGACGCCGGGCGCTGGGGCTTCGCCTACATGCACGGGTTGAAGCGGGCGGAGGGCAAGCCGCAGTGGTACTCCGAGTACGCGGTCACGACCGACGGCATGAGCTCCGACCCGCACTTCCAGACGGTGCAGCTGTCCAACGTGCCGACCTACGCCGGCACCGCGGCTGTCCTGATGGCGCAGTGCGGCTCAGGTCCGGCGAAGGGCGTCGAGAACGGCTTCAACTGCTCGCGCTCGGCTGACGTCTACGGCATCGCGATGGACCTCAAGGGCGGCGCCGTCGTGGTGTGGCCTGGGGTCAGCAGCGCCGGTGACGGATCCGACGGCGGCGGCACCTACGTGGCGAGTCAGCTCAGCGGGGTGTCGTTGCTGAAGAAGTACGGCGGCTCGACTGTTCCTGGGTCGTCCGGGTCCAGCGGCGGTGTCCCGGGCAGCGGCAGCGGCTCCGGCAGCGGGTCGTCCGGCTCCGGCTCCGGTGGCTCGGGGCTCCCGACGACGGGCGCGCCGGCACTGCTGGGTCTGCTGGCGCTGGGGCTCCTGGCTAGCGCGGCAGTGCTGCGTCGGCGTACTCGCGCCACTCGCTAGAAGTCTCCGCGCCCTTGGGTCGGGCTCGAGGCTTGCGCGTGGAACCGGCGCGGGATCCGTCCTGCCAGTCTGGCTAGCCGGCCGGCGTCGACCGCGTGGCGCATCGCCTCGGCCATGCGGGCCGGGTGCTCCGCGCGCGTGACGGCGCTCGCCAGAAGCACTGCGGCGCAGCCCAGCTCCATCGCGAGCGCGGCGTCGCTGGCCGTGCCGATGCCGGCGTCGAGCACCACAGGCACGCCGGCCTGGTCGACGATCAGCTCGATGTTGTGCGGGTTGCGGATGCCCAGCCCACTGCCGATCGGTGAGCCCAGGGGCATGACGGCTGCGCAGCCGACCTGCTCGAGCCGTCGGGCGAGCACCGGGTCGTCGCTGGTGTAGGGCAGCACGACGAAGCCGTCGTCGACGAGGCGTTCGGCGGCGTCGAGCAGCTCGATGGGGTCGGGCAGCAGGGTGCGCTCGTCGGCGATCACCTCGAGCTTGACCCAGTTGGTGTCGAGCGCCTCGCGGGCGAGCTTGGCGGTGAGCACCGCCTCCGCGGACGTGAAGCAACCGGCCGTGTTGGGCAGCACCCGCACCCCGGTGCGGCGCAGCACGTCGAGCACGTTGCCAGGGGTGCTCGTGTCGAGCCGGCGCATGGCCACCGTGGTGAGCTCGGTGCCGGAGGCGATGAGCGCCGCCTCGAGCACGTCCAGACTGGGTGACCCGCCGGTGCCCATGATCAGCCGTGAGCCGAACGTCTCGCCGGCGATGACGAAGGGGTCGTCCACGTCAGCCTCCCTGCACCGCGGTGAGCACCTCGACGCGGGCGCCGTCGACGAGCGGGGTGCTGATCCACTGGCTGCGCGGGACGACATCGCCGTTGACGGCGACGGCGATGCCCAGAGGTGCATTGGGCACGAGTACGGCGACCGCGTCGGTCACCGCCGCGTCGTCGGGCAGCTCCCTGGTCTGGCCGTTGATGACGCACCTCATGCCGTCACTCCGATGAGCTCGGCGACGACGCGCTCGGCGGTCAGTGGCGCGAGGAGCACGCCGTTGCGACCGTGGCCGGTGGCGACGATGAGATCCTCGGCCGCGCGCTTGATGATGGGGGTGTTGTCGCGAGTCATCGGGCGCAGGCCGCTGATGGCCTCGACGAAGGTGAGCTCGGTGACCCCGGGCAGCAGCGCGCGCGCGTCGCGGAGCAGCTCCCAGACCCCGCCCGCGGTGACAGTGGTGTCGTGGCCGAGCTCCTCCTGGGTGGCACCGAGCACGACCTCACCGTCACCGCGCGGCACGAGGTAGATGCTCGATCCGTTGACCACGCCTCGAACTGTGCGGGTCAGGAAGCGACCGCCCGCGTCGTGCAGTCGCAGGACCTGACCCTTCACCGGCCGCACATCGAGGTCGATGCCGACAGTCCGGGCCAGGGCTCGGGACCAGCAGCCGGCGGCAAGCACGGTCGTCGATGGCTTCGTGGCAGCGAGACTCGTCAGCTCGCGCTGCTCGATGGTGGCGCCGGCCCTCTGCGCTGCGACGCGCAGCGCCTCTGTGAGCAGTCTCGGTTCGACCGAGTGGTCGGACGGCACGAGCAGGCCACTGCGCACGTCGGGGGAGAGCATCGGCTCGAGCTGACGCGTCTCCCGCGAGGTCAGGGCGTCGGCGTCGATGCCGAAGCCGGCGAGGATCTTGGCGAGCCGGTCGAGGTCCGCCTTGTCGTCGTTGTCCAGCGCGACCGCGAGCGTGCCCTGGGTTCGGTAGCCGATCTCCATGCCGCTGGCCGCGGTGAGCTCGGCGGCGAAGTCGGGCCAGAGCCGCTGTCCTTCCAGACCCAGTCGCAGCAGGGCTTCCTCGGTCGGCTTGGTCTCGGTGATCGGCGCGAGCATCCCCGCCGCTGCGTGGCTCGCCCGACCCGCCATACTCGCATCCACCACCGTCACGGACAGGCCCTGCTGGGCCGCGCGCCAGGCGATGCTGAGGCCGATGACGCCGCCGCCGACGACGAGTACGTCGCTTGGGTCGTTGCTCACGCGGGGCGCTCCCTTCGCCGGCATGATCCGGATCAGGTTCGACGGTCGCAGGCTCTCCAGCCCGCCTCTCAGCCCGGTGGCACCGGACTCCCGTGCGGTTGCCAGCCTACGCCGCGGTCCGGCCCCTCATGAGATCGCCGGCTGACGCAGTCTCCCGCGGGAGAATCCCATCCACACGCAATTCGATACGAGCCGGCGCTCGGGCAACTGCCCACGCGCGGTGCCTGTCGCCAAATATGCGAGACACGCCGGCGTGGCGCGCGGACTTGGCGACAGCGCGGGCGCGGCAAACTGTTGCTGCTCCCTCGAGCAACATCCCCCGCGACTGACCCGAAAGCGGAACGCCGCGTCTGCGCCCGCTGGTTGGATGTCGACCATGCCCCTTCCGCATCGCCTGGCCTTGGCTCTTCTCCTGATAGTGCTGAGTCTGATCCCAGCCGGGACGGCCACCGCCGCGGCATCCCATACCCTCGCCGCGAACCCCGGGAAAGGGTCGGCTGGGACGTCGGTGAACCTTCGTTACAGCATCAAGGGAACGACAGGCTCTTGCGGGTCCAACTTCAGGGTCGTCTTCACGGCGGACTCCAAGGTCATCGGGAAGCGGGCGCTCCGGTCTGACTGCACCGCGCAGATCACATGGACCGTTCCGTCGGCGCCCGCCTGTCCCGCAACCGTCGGACTGGCTGCGGGGGTGGACGCCGA
>JAVEEJ010000065.1 GCA_030840515.1 Frankiaceae bacterium
CGCCGGTGGACACCACCATGCCTAGCAGGTGGCTGACGCTCCGGCCGGCCCCCACCCAGTGCTCGGCCACCGCGACGCAGACGGCGTCGTTGTGCACCCGGGTCGGACCGAAGCGATCGGCGAGCGCATCGCGCAGCCCGAACCCCTCGCGCCACTCCGGGATGTTGAGCGGCTGCACCACGCCACCCGGCCACAGCATTGGCCCGCCGCAGCCCACCCCGACCCGGTCGGCCGTCGCTCCGTCCAGCACGTCCTCGCAGACGCCGGCCAGCGCCGTCCACACGCCCTCTCGGGGGGTGGGCACCTGCAACCGGTGCAGCACTCGTCCGTCGGGGCTGACGACAGCAGCCGCCAGCTTGGTGCCGCCGATGTCGACCGCCAGCACGGTGTCGACCACGAACTCCGTCACCGCGACGTCCCGCGAGCCGCAGCGCTGCCGGAGCCGAAGGCGAGCAGAGTCGTGGTCCAGCCCTGCAAGGTCACTCGCCCCCCCATCGGGACCAGCTCGCCCGCGACGGAGGCCGCCAGCAGCGCCGGCCCGGACAGGTCCGCGGCCACCTGCTTGACGTCGCCCGCGAGATCATCGGCCCGCTCGTCGGACCCGAGCACCAGCACCGCCTCGACCGTGTCGAAACCGGTGTCTGTGATGAGCCCCTGCGCGGCGCGGTGCAGCTGCCGGCTCGCTCCCTCGGGATCGCGCATGTGGAAGCGCACCGTGGCCCCGGTCTCGACGGGCTCGCCGATGCTGACCGCGCCGAGGATCCGGTCGACGCCGATCACCGGCCGCAGCACGTAGTCCCCCTCGAGGTGGGCGTCGGCGTACTCGTCCACGGCGACTCCCAGCTGCAACCCGCGACTGGCGAGCGCCTGCTGGCCAGGGTCGAGGTCGCCGAGCACCCGCTCGAGGGCGATGGCGGCGTCTGATCCAGCCAGGCCGAGGATGTCGTTGCCCTCGACCTTGGTGACTGTCATCGGGGGTCCGATGGCAAGGCTTGACGGCGCGCTCGCGATGCGCGCGGCGACGGGTCCCGACAGCAGCGCCCCAACGGCGCCGCGTTGCACGACGCGGCCGTCGACCAGCATCCGTGAGTCGCCGGCGGCGGCCGCACCGGAGACAAGCCCGCCGACGACCGGAGTCCCCGGCGTGAGCTGGCTGACGCGCGCGGCGAAGCCGTCAGCCGGGAAGGACCAGGGGTCGGCCAGGAGCAGGGCGAGCTCGTCCTCGGGCCGCGGCTCGGGCAACCCGACGACCGCGAGCCCGGCCGCCACTCGCATCACCTCGAGGTGGAACGAGCGCACCTTCACGCCGGGCAGGACACCAACGAGCACAGCGACGGCCGAGCCGGTCGAGGCCGAGCTGGAGGCAGCCACGGAAGGCGAGCCCGCCCCCAGGCTGGTCCGGGCGCCGGTGACGGCGGCAGCCCGTTCGAGCGCGTCACCGACCTGCTCGGGGTCCGGCCCGCTGACGAAGACCCACGCCACGTCGGCCCGACGGCCGCGCAGCGCACCGAGCGCTTGCTTCGCCGCTCGCTCAGCGGCTGCGGTGAGGTCGGGGCCATGCGCGATCCCATCCCCGAAGCGCGCCACGTCCGGCATCCTGCCCGATCGCCCTGCGGCCACCCCCGCGGCATGCAAGCAGCGAGAACGCGTTCGCGCCCAGCGGGAGCGCGACGTAGCGTGGACGTGTGACAGCCTCCCCCACCCCGCGCACCCTCGGCACCCTCCTCGAGAGCGGCTACGCGCCGCGCACCGTCAAGCGCGAGGTCAGGGACAACCTGCTCGCGCGGCTGCGCGCCGGAGCGGACCCTTTCCCCGGCCTCCTGGGATTCGACGAGACGGTGGGCCCGCACTTGCAGCGCGCACTGCTCGCCGGCCATGACGTCGTCCTGCTCGGCGAGCGCGGTCAAGGCAAGACCCGGCTGATCCGCTCCCTGGTGGGTCTGCTCGACGAGTGGATCCCGGTGGTGGAGGGCTGCGAGATCAACGACGAGCCGACCGCGCCCGTGTGCGGGCGCTGCCAGCAGCTCGCCGCAGCCCTCGGCGAGGCGCTTCCGATCGGCTGGCGGCACCGCTCGGATCGTTACGGCGAGAAGCTGGCCACCCCCGACACCTCGGTCGGCGATCTGATCGGCGACGTCGACCCGATCAAGGTGGCGGAAGGCCGCAAGCTCGGCGACCCGGAGACCGTGCACTACGGGCTGGTGCCGCGGACCAACCGCGGGATCTTCAGCGTCAACGAGCTGCCCGACCTCGCCGAGCGGATCCAGGTCGCCCTGCTCAACGTCCTGGAGGAGCGCGACATCCAGGTGCGTGGCTACGCGCTGCGCCTTCCGCTGGACCTGCTGCTCGTGGCGAGCGCCAACCCGGAGGACTACACCAACCGCGGCCGGATCATCACCCCGCTCAAGGACCGCTTCGGCGCGGAGATCCGCACCCACTACCCGCTGCGCCTCGACGACGAGCTCGCCGTCATCCGGCAGGAGGCGTTGCTCGACCCGGAGGTCGCCGTACCCGACCACCTGCTCGAAGTCGTCGCGCGGTTCACCCGGCTGGTCCGCGAGTCGCAGGCCGTGGACCAACGCTCAGGTGTCTCCGCGCGGTTCGCCATCGCGGCTGCGGAGACGGTCGCGGCGTCGGCACTGCGCAGGGCGGCCATCACCGGCGAGCACCCCGCGACGGCTCGGGTCAGTGACCTCGGCGGGCTGGTGGAGACGTTGCGCGGCAAGGTCGAGTTCGAGGCGGCGGAGGAGGGACGCGAGGTCGACGTACTCGCCCACTTGCTTCGTCGAGCCGTCGCCGAGGTCTTCCGCGCCCGGCTGGCCGGTTCTGACCTCACCGGCCTGCTCGCCCACTTCACCGAAGGTGGCACGATCATCACCGGCGACCTCGTCCCGGCCGCCGAGCTGCTTCGCGAGGTCGGTCCTGTGCCCGGGCTGTCCAAGCTGCTTGAACGGCTGGGCGTCGCGGAGGGATCCGAGTCACCCGGGCAGGCCGCAGCGGCGATCGAGCTCGCGCTCGAGGGGCGGCACCTACAGAAGAAGCTAAGCAAGGACGAGGCCGGCGGCCGCGCGGTGTACGGAGCCTGACGATGTCCTACCGCTACGGCGCGTGGCATGGCGGACCTGATCCGCTGGAGCCGCCGTACGACGTGCGCGCCGCACTCGACGAGATCGGCGACTCGGTGCTCGAGGGCATGTCGCCGCGCGAGGCTTTGACGAGCTTCCTGCAGCGCGGCGCCAACGGCCTACGCGGGCTGGAGGACCTGCGCCGCCGGGTGCGCAAGAACCAGCGCACGGCCAGGGACCGCGGCCGCCTCGACGGGACCCTGGAGGAGATCAAGGAGCTGCTCGATCGCGCGCTGGAGCAGGAGCGCACCGCGCTGTTCCCTGACCCCTCGGACGACGCGCGACTGCGCGAGGCCGAGCTCGACACGCTCCCCCGGGACCCGGCGCGCGCCGTACGCGAGCTCGCCGACTACGACTGGCGCTCCTCCGATGCACGCGAGAACTACGAGAAGATCCGCGACCTGCTTCGCCGGGAGGTCCTCGACTCGCAGTTCCGCGGCATGAAGCAGGCGATGCAGGGCGCGACTGCCGAGGACATGGCGCGGTTCAAGGACATGCTCGCCTCGCTCAACACGATGCTCGACGCAGACGCTCGCGGCGAGGACACCACCGAGACCTTCGAGCAGTTCATGAACGAGTACGGCGACCTGTTCCCCGACAACCCCCAGACTCTCGAGGAGCTGGTGGACTCCCTGGCACGGCGAGCGGCCGCCGCGGAACGGCTGATGCAGTCACTGACCCCTGAGCAGCGCGATGAGCTGTCCGCGCTGATGAACGAGGCGCTCGCCGACATGGACCTCGCCTCCGAGATGTCGCGGCTCTCCGACGCGCTGCGATCGCGCCGGCCCGACCTCGACTGGAACAGCAAGCAGCGCATGCGCGGCGACGACCCGCTCGGCCTCGGCGACGCGACCACCGCACTGGAGGAGCTGGCTGACCTTTCAGACCTGGAGGCCACGCTGGCGCAGGACTACCCCGGCGCATCCCTCGCCGATGTGGACGAGGAGCAGGTGCAACGCGCGCTCGGGCAGCAAGCCGTCGACGACCTGCGTGC
>JAVEEJ010000129.1 GCA_030840515.1 Frankiaceae bacterium
CGTCGTGGGCGTAGGAGAAGCCGCGCTCGACCTTGTCCAGCTGCAGTGAGGAGACACCGAGGTCGAACAGGATTCCGTCGACGCGCGCCAACCCCTGGTCGGCGAGGACGGCGGGCAGCTCGTCGTACACCGCGTGCACGAGCGTGATGCGGGACGAGTACGACGACAGCCGCTCGCCGCTGCGCCGAAGCGCCTCCGGGTCGCGGTCCAGGCCGATCAGCCGAAGGGCGGGGTGTGCGTCGAGCAGCGCCTGCGCGTGGCCACCGAGCCCGAGCGTCGCGTCGACGACGACGGCGCCGTCGCGGGACACGGCCGGTGCCAGCAAGGCGAGGACCCGGTCGAGCATGACCGGGACGTGTGCGGTGTTCATCGGCTCAGGCACCGAGCGCTCTCGTCAGGAGCAGCGCGCCGCCCACCACGGCGCCGGCCAACCCGAAGAGCAGCGCTGAGCTGCGCATGTCCGAGGCAAGCGTCGGACCCTCGTCACCACTTGGTGGACTGTCGTCCGACACGTGTGCCTGCTCCATCTCGACCCCCTCGCCGCGCCCGTCGCGTGGGCTGCGGCTGCCTGCTCGTCATCCGTGACGTGCAGCCAGGTCGCCGCCCATCACCCGGGAGGAAGTGCGCCTGGCGCCGGGGAAGGTGCGCCAGGAGCTCGGGTGGGGGGCGACGGCCTCGCGGCACGTCGTCGTACTCGCCCTCTCTAGAAGATCCCGGGCAGCACCTCCTCGCTGACCTCGGAGAAGGACTGCTCCTGCTCGCTCAGGTAGCGGTCCCAGGCTGTGGCGTCCCAGATCTCGACCCGGGAGTTGGCGCCGACGACGGCGCAGTCACGGGTCAGGCCGGCGTACTCGCGCAGCGGTTGCGGCACCACGATGCGGCCCTGCTTGTCGGGCTGGTCGTCGTGCGCGCCCGCGAAGAGCACGCGTCCGTAGTCACGGGCGGCCTTGTTCGTGACGGAGGCCTGGCGGAGCCGCTCGGTCATCGCGGTGAACTCCTGCGTCGGCCACACGAACAGGCAGCGCTCCTGCCCCTTCGTGATCACCAGGCCCCCCGCGAGCTCGTCGCGGAACTTGGCGGGGAGGAAGAGCCGGCCCTTGTCGTCGAGGCGTGGGTGGTGGGTGCCGAGGAACACGTCCCAGCCCCCTCACCGCTCCTGGACCACCCGCTGCGCTCCATTTCACTCCACTGTACTCCACATCACTCCCTCGTCAACCGTGCGTGAGCATGAGTTCACCCACTGGATAGGGCGGGGCGAGTACGACGGGCGCGGTCGGCTGCCGGCAACGAACGGGCGGCCGAGCGTGGCGACCCCGTCGAGAACGGGTCGCAGGGCATTGGGTGGGGCGGGGTGGAGCGGTCAGCCCGCGAGGACGCCCTCGCTGGAGCCCGACTGCTCCGGCACGACCAGCCTGAGCTTGG
This sequence comes from Frankiaceae bacterium, assembly GCA_030840515.1. Taxonomy (GTDB): domain Bacteria; phylum Actinomycetota; class Actinomycetes; order JAVEEJ01; family JAVEEJ01; genus JAVEEJ01. The sequence goes on from JAVEEJ010000129.1 coordinate 1,423, forward strand.
TGCCGCGGACACCGAGAAGCTCGATGCCCAGGTTGCGGACGAGCTCGTCTCGCTCGGCCCGCCAGGCGGAGATCTCGTCCGGGGTGGCCGGGCAGTGAGCGATCAGCGCGTCCAACGCGAGCGTGATGTCACGGCGAGCGGTGCGCTTGCGGGCCGAGGCAAGGCTCTCGCGGAAAGCCGCCACCGCCTCCTCCGGCAACCCGAGGTCGAGCAGTGCGAACCCGCGAGCCCGGTGCGCCAGTGCTTCGGCCTCCGCCGCACCGGGCACCTGCCCGAGCTGCTCGAGCATCGTGCGTGCCGCGGCCACGGCCTCCGCGGCCTGGCCGCTGATCGCGAGTCCCGAAGCGAGCTGAGCTTCGACGACAAGAGCGGAAGCCGCCTCACCGTCAGCCTCGTAGATGTCTCGCGCCTCACGTAGCAGCGCCATGCCCTCCTCGCTCCGCCCCTCTCGGATCGCAATGCGTCCCAACTGCGCGGTCCAGAGCGCGATGAACGACCTGGCTCCGGCGACCTTCGCAGCCCTCAGTGCCAAGCGCGTCGGAGCTAGGGCCTCGCTGAGCCGTCCCTGCTCAACGTAGATCTCCGCAGTGTTGCCGGCGCAGACCGAGGCGCCCCACATGTCTCCCGATCGCTCGAAGACCTGCTGCGCACGGCTGTAGTGCTCGAGCGCAGCGGTCCAGTGCCCCGTGTAATAGGAGCGGATGCCGAGGTGAACGAGAACCCGCGCCTGCCAGCCGAGGTCTCCGACCTCTTCCCAGAGCTGGAGGGCTCGTTCGGCGTACGGCTCTTCGTCGAAGCGGCCCAGCCCGACGCAGGCCCAGTCGAGCACCTGCAGCGCCTGAGCGAGCGCCGCGGTTGCGCGAGCTGCCTCAGCGACGGCCACTGCACGTCGGGCCCACCGCAACGCCTCCTGCTCCCGGCCCTGCATGTGGCGCACGAAAGCCCGCTGGGCGAGCACCTCGGCCCTGAGCTGGTCGGCTGCGCTCTCGGGTAGGTGGCCGGCGAGCCGCTCCGCCGTCGTGAGCATGCGCAGCCCCTGGCTGTAGACGCCGGTGCGCAGCCGAACGCGCGCCCGCCACATGGCGACCTCCACGCGCAGCTCGACCGAAGTGGCCCTGGGGTGGAGACCGAGGGCCTGGTCGGCCCGGTCGTTCTCACCGACGGCGAACCAAGCCCTGCCTGCGGCGAGGGTGAGCTCGGCGAGCTCCGCCTCAGGCCGCGGCCTCAGTCGACGGGCGGCCGCAACCGCTCTGTCGTAGAAGCGCGCGGCCTCCAGCGAGGCCAGCCTTTCCTCGGCTCGCTCACCCGCCGCGCGTGACCACCGCAGCGAGTCGACCCACCGCTCAGCGCTGGTGAAGTGGAAGGACAGGAGTGCGAGTACGTCGTCGTCGACATCGGACCCTGAGGGGGTCAGCGCCTCGCCAACGTAGCCGTGGAGCCGCCGCCGGGCCGCGAAGGGCAGCCCCTCGTACGCAGCGTCGCGAACAACCGCCTCGCGGAAACGCCATCCGGCTGCGTCCGCGGTCACGAAGCGACCGAGTGCCGCCCACTCCGTGTCGAGGTGATGCTCCCCGGCCCGCGTCAGAACACCGTCAAGCAGTGCGGGGTCGACCGTCATGCCACATACCGCAGCTAGGCGAAGGAGCCTGCGTGGCCCCGCCGGCAAGCCGTCGATCCGCGCGGCCACAAGGGACTCGAGGCTGTCCGAGAGCCCTTGCGGCTCACCGGCGAGCAGCGCGGCGAGCAGCTCGCGTGCGTACAGGGGATTGCCGGCCGACCGGTCCGCGATCCGCTCGATGTCGTGATTCGGAACCGACACGTGCTCCGTCGCGGCAAGAAGCGCCTCCAGCAGCGCATCACGCGGAATCGGCGTGAGCCAGATGTGCTCGCTCTCGGCGGTACCCGTCTCCTCCAGCTCCACCGCAGACCGGCGCATGAGGACGACGACCCAGGGGTGATGCGGCGCCACTTCCGCCAGCTGGTCAAGAAAACCGCGGGACGCCTCGTCGGCGAGGTGGACGTCGTCAACGGCAATCAGGGTGGGCTCGGCAAGGAGCTCGCCCAGCAGGTCGAGCAGCACCTCGGCCAGCTTCTGCTGCCGGAAACGCTCGTTCAGTGCCGCGACCTCAGGGGTGACCGGGTAGTCCAGACCCAGCAAGGCCCCCAGGAGCGGTGCCCAGGGTGTCAGCTCCGGGCTTTCCAGCAGGGCCGCCTCGAGGCTCGCCGCAACTTCCCCCGCTCCATCGGCACCAAGCGCCTGGGTGAGCAGCCGGCGTACGACG
>JAVEEJ010000157.1 GCA_030840515.1 Frankiaceae bacterium
CAGCCGTGACGCACAGCCACGGGACGTTCCCGACCGCCGCCGGAGGCAAGACCGTCTGGTTCGTGATCAGCGACTCCGATGACGAGCGCTCAACCGCCAGCCTGGGCGACTGGTCGACCGTCGTCGACGAGCTGGAGCAGCCCCACCGCCAGGGCTCGCAGCACGTGCTCCTGAGGCAGCTTCCCCCGACGCTGTGGCTTGCGGCCGAACAGCGTCACGACGCGCTCCTGAGAGAGCTCGCACTGGGTCGTAATGAGCGAGCCGCGCTCCTCGCAACCCTGGCCGCCGCGGACGCTGCCTGCGGCATCCTGAGCGCGGCGGTCCATCAGGTGCTGTCGGACGCGAAGGCCCGCGGCGACGCCCGAAACCCGCTGCCGTCCAACCATCCCGCCCAGCTGGAGCCGGTTCCACCGACTGTCGACGTAGACCTGTTGCTTTCGCCGGAGGACGGCGAGGCGTTCGCGACCCTGCAGGACGTGCTCGACGAGGCCGAGCGCCGGGCAACCGCGGCCCAGATGCTGAGCCGACCGGGGCTTCCGGAGGTGGTTGCCCTCCGGGACTGGGCGTGCGAGCAGATCATCGCCCAGCTCAACGGGCAGCAGCCTTCGCCGTGGCCAGGCACTGACGCAGAGCGGTTCACCGCGGTGTACGACCGGGACGACTGGCCGTCAGACTGGGACAGCAGCACGGTCAGCCACTCTCAGGTCGGTCTCGTCGCCGCAGATGACCGCAACCGCATCATCGGCATCAGCGCGCCGCTGGCCAACGCCCTGGGGTGGAAGGCCGACGAGCTGATCGGACGCCGCGTGGTCGCCATCGTCCCGCCCCGCTACCGAGAGGCCCACGTGGCCGGCTTCACCCGGCACCTCACGACGGGGCAGGCGCACGCGGTCGGAGTGCCGCTGGATCTGCCCGTGCTCAGGGCGGACGGCACAGAGCTGATGTGCACCTTCCTCATCGAGGCGCACCGCACGCCCAGTGGGCGCAGCGTCTACCTGTCGACGATCACACCCAAGGAGACGACCTGACGACGGTTCCGGGAGCCCGGCGACCGGATCGCCGCCGCAGCGCTCGCTTTGCGGAGGCACAGGAGGCATGCTCAGGTCTGATGCGGTCCGTGGGCCCGCGCCGAGCGCAGGAGGACTGATGGCGAGCAAGAACAAGGGCGGCCGCGAGACCAAGAAGCCCAAGGCCGACTCCAACAAGAAGGTCAAGGGCCAGACACCCTCGGCGACGCCGGCTGCGCTCGATGCGATCAAGTCGCACGGCAAGCCCAAGGGCTGACCCGCTGAGCAGACGTCCCCAGCACGTTCCGTAACCTCCCGCGCATGGGTCTGGGTATCGACGGCAGCCCCTGGGACGAGTACGAGTGGGTGCGGCTCGAGGACTTCGACGACCGCCCCGGGCAGCGCTACGTCACTGCCGCGCTGGACGCCCTAGCACGCGATCCGCTCTGGCTCCCCGGTGACGCGACCCGTGTCCTCCTCGTGGACCTGGACAACCTCCGGGTCGAGCCCGTCCGCCTCCAGGCCCGGATGGCCATGGCCGTCGTACTCGCCCGCCAGGCTGATCTCGCGTCATTCGCCGGCCAGGAAGGCTCGGTACGGCGAGCCCGACCTGCGCTCGAGGAGTTCGCCGAGACGGCAGTGGCGGTCGGCCATGACCACAACGAGGCAGACGAGGCACTGCTCGCCGCCGCGGCGACCGTCACAAGCGATGACGTGCAGTTCCTCGTCGTCAGCAACGACGGAATCTTCGCCCGGCTGGCCGCCCGCGGACCGCTGGTGGTGCTGAGCCCGGGCTCCGCTGCCCTCAGCGACCAGCTCGCCGACGCCGCCGAGCGGGTGGTCGACCTTCAAGTCATCGAAGGTGGCGTCGCGGCCACTAGGTGAATGCACCCATCACGGTCATACTCCTGAGTGACGTCGGGCCATTCCACCGGCATTGAGGTGGACGACCCATGCAGCGTCAGATCGCGCGCCCGCGCGGCAGCATCCGCAGCGCCCTGCGCGCCGTGATGAAGCACTCCGTGCCCAAGATCGTCGAAGCGACGCTCATCCCGACCGCGCTGTTCTACGCCGCCTGGATGCTCGTGGGTCACTGGGCCGGCTATGTGGCTGCACTGACCTGGGGCTTCGGGGCTCTGCTGAGACGAGTACGCCGACGCGAACGCATCCCCGGCGTCCTCGTCCTCGCACTCATCGGCCTGACCGTTCGGAGCGCGCTCGCGCTGGCGACCGGCAGTTCGTTCCTCTACTTCGCCCAGCCGATCGTCGGCACCACCCTCATCGCGGTGCTCTTCCTCGCTTCGGCCCTCACCACGCGGCCCTTCGTCGCGCGCCTGGCCGGCGACTTCTACCCGTTGACCGCCGACATCGCCGCGCGGCTTGCGATCAAGCGCCTGTTCCGCAACCTCACCATCCTCTGGGCGGGCGTGAACCTGCTCAACGCGGCCGCGGGACTGAGCCTGCTGCTGACGCTGCCCACCGCGGTCTACATCCCGACGAAGACGGTCGCCGCGCTCACCATCACTGCACTCGGTGTCGTCGCCACTGTGACCTGGTCCATCCGGGTGGCGCACCGCGAAGGACTCGTGCTCACCGCCACGGCCTGAGCTACTCCTCGATCGCGCCGCCGACCGATCGCAAATGCTCGCGGAAGGTCAGCCCTGGCGAGTCCTCCCGGGCCGCGAGGAAGTCCGCGAAGCCCAGCTGGCCGCGCAACGACTCGCCCCCGCGAATGTGCTCGGCCTGGCGCCGCTCGGTGTCACGGATCCCCTCGGCCACGTCGAGCAGTGCATCCGCATCTTCGGCGGGGAGGAAGAGCACACCATCGTCATCCGCGAGTACGACGTCCTCGCGGGTGACCACCCACTCGCCGACCGTGGCCAGTTCCAGCGCGTCCGCCGGTCGCTCGGTGACGGCCAGCGGGCCTGCCGGCACTGATCCCAGACTGAACACGGGCAGGCCGATGGCCGTGATGTCCACTGTGTCGCGGTGCAGCCCCCAGATGACGACGCCCGACAACCCTGCAGCGGCGGCTTCTGCCACGACCAGGTCACCGACGCACGCCTCATCTCGGCGACCGCCGTTGTCGACGACCAGCACATCACCCGGCGCTGCGCGTTCGATCGCCTCGAGAAACACGTCGACGCTACCGACGTGCTGCGCGGGCAGGACGCGGCCGGCGACCCGACGGTTCGGCAGCACTGCTGCCAGCCCGGCCGGCCCGCAGCGCACCGGAACCCCTGCCCGCAGGCACGCGTCCGCGACGTGGGCGCACGTGAGGCGTGCGAACCGTTCGATGAGCTCCTGAGGTCGCATCGGTCTCCCCGATTCGTCGGCAAATGCCTGCTGTGCGGGCATTTTTCTTGCGCCACTTGCGCGGCAGAACTGTGATCGGGCACTTACCGTATGTGGCGGACAGCCACCAGAAGCCGGAGGTACGCGTGGGACCAGCGCGTAGCGAAGCGGCCCGCGCCGAGCGCCGTTCGGCTGAAGTCTGGCTGCTGACTGCCATGACGGCGGTGGCGACCCTGCGGGGACTGCTCACGGCAGTCGCGCCCCCCAGCCCGCAGACGCCGGTGGCGGTGTTCCTCGTGGTGTCCTGCCTAGCGGCATGCCTAGGACTGATGGTGTGGTTCCTGCCCTGGCGCTGGTGCCGGCATCTGACCGTCATGACGGGCGTCGTGGCAGTCGCCTTGGTCGTCTCCCTTGCCGCCACCGGGGCCGGCGCGATCGGGGCGTCCATCGGCTACGTGTGGCTGACTCTCTACGCAGCCTTCTTCTTCTCGCGTCGTGCGGCACGTGCCTATGCCGCGGCCGCAGTGGTGGCGTTCGCTGGCGCCGTCACGCTGAACCCGTTCCCTGGCGCAGTAGCAGTCGGCGTCCCCCTGGTGCTGACCATCGTGCTCGTGTCGGAGGCCACAAGCCGGGTTCTGCTCGCGCTCCGCAAGGCCGCAACCACCGATGCGCTGACCGGCCTGCTCAACCGCCACGGGTTGTTCGCCGTGGTGCAGCCGTCGTTCGCGCAAGCCATGCGCACCGGGCGGCCGCTCACGGTGGTGGTCCTCGACCTCGACGGGTTCAAGCTCGTGAACGACCGCGAGGGGCACGCCGCTGGCGACCGGGTCCTGGTGGAACTCGCGACGGCGTGGAAGCCGCTGCTGCGAGTCTCGGATGTGGTCGCGAGAATCGGTGGGGACGAGTTCGTCATGGTGCTCCCTGACACGGACGCCCGAGCTGCTCGCGAGATGATGCACCGGCTGCACCACCTCTCCCCGATCGCCTGGTCGTTCGGGCTCGCGACGGCCGAGGCCGGGCGCACGTTCGAGAACCTGCTCGCCGACGCGGACGCCGACCTCTACCGAGCGAAGCTCACCCGGTCTGCCCTGCCGCAGCCGCGGGCTTCGCGAAACTGGACCGAGGTGTTGGACTCCGGGCACCCCGCGATGCCAAGGTGATCACCGTCCGGGAGTCGGACGAGCCATTGGGGAGGGCATCCGTGAAG
>JAVEEJ010000182.1 GCA_030840515.1 Frankiaceae bacterium
CAAGCCCCCGTCGGCGTCCCGGTCGAGGACGTTGCGGTCACGATCCGCCGCGAGCGAGCGTGACCGTGGTCGTGGCGCTCGGCTCCAACCTGGGGGACCGGCTCGGCCACCTGCGTCTCGGGGTCTCCCATCTCCCCGAGGTGGTGGCCGTCTCGCGCGTCTACGAGACCGAGCCGGTCGGCGGGCCTGAGGGTCAACCGCCGTACCTCAACGCGGTGGTGCTGCTCGCTGACGGGGTCGATGCCAGGACCGCGTTCACGGCAGGTCAGGCGGCCGAGCGTGCTGCCGGCCGTGAGCGGGTGCTGCGCTGGGGGCCGCGCACCCTCGACGTCGACGTCGTCTCGGCCGACGGCGCAGTGGACGATCCTGACCTGACCGTGCCGCACCCGCGCGCGGCCGAACGTCCCTTCGTCCTGCTGCCGTGGCTCGATGTCGAGCCGCGCGCGATGCTCGCCGGCCGTTCCGTGCGCGAGCTCGTCGCAGCCCTGGACTGCTCCGGCGTTCGTCCCACAGAGCTCATGCTCACCGGAGCCGGCTGATGCACCCGACTCGAATCCGCACCCTGATCGGGATCGCGGTGACCGTGGGGCTGCTCGCCTACCTGGCGTCGCGGCTCGTGTACGCGGACCTGCCCGCGCTGCCGGCGTACTCGCCCCTCACGCTGGTCCTGGTGGCGCTCGTCAACGGCTATCTGGCGCTGGCTGTTCGGGACCGGCGCTCTCCTGCCCGACCGGTGCGGATCGAGCCGCTCATCGTCGCGCGCTACGCCGCCCTGTCGAAGGCGAGCAGCGTGCTCGGTGCGTTCTTTGCGGGCGTTTACCTGGGTCTGCTGGGCTACCTGGTCAAGGGCTTGGACAAGCCGCACCTGCGGGCGGACGCGCGTGTCGCCGCGGCTGGAGCGGTCGCGGCGCTGTTGCTGGTGGTGGCAGCACTGCTGCTCGAGCGGGCCTGTCGGGTTCCGCGCCGCCCGGACCCTGACGACGCCGAGGCCACCGACGCCGGCTAGACCGGCTTGCGCTCCAAGCTCACATCGTCGAGCTCCAGGATGAACTCGGCACCGTGTGCCTGCGACGGGGTCCACGCGCCCCCGGGAACGCAGCCGGCGAGCACCCGATCAACGACGCGCAGCACGCTGTCGGCGGTGAGGGCGTAGGCATTCGGCGTCGTCAACGCCGCGTCGACAGTGGTGGATCCGCGGCCTGCTTCCGCCACGACCTCAGCCCTCGTGCGGGCTCGGCGCTCATCTCCGGGGCCACGGACGAGACGGCTCACCAGCGTGCTCGCCGCCCGCCGGGCGCCCGGCATGCGGAGCGCCAGAGCGGCGACCGGCTGGAGCCGCGCCATCGGCACCGCCGTGTAGGTGACGACGTCGCCCACCCCGGTGGAGCGAGTGGCGGTGCTGACGTCGCCCCACGGGATGGATGTCACCGTGGCAGGGCCGCTGGGGAAGTCGAACTCCCGCCGACGCCACCCGGCCGGGACGGGCACGATCTGACCGGCGACCCGCGCCAGCCCCCCGCTGCCGAGACCGTTGATCGCGGTCAGCGCCGTGCCCCGGCTCATGCCGCCGCCGATCCGGAAGGCGAGCTCGATCCGATCCGCTCCCGGGAGCGCCGCGGCGACCATTGCCGCCAGGCAGTCGGTCGGCACGACGTCGAACCCGCTGCCCGGCAGGAGAGTGACGGCCGCCTGCGCCGCCTCCTCGTGACGGTTGAGCACGGCTTCGAGTACGTCGATCTCCCCGGTGACGTCGACGTAGTGCGTCCCGGTCGCGAGGCAGGCGTCCACCATCCGACGGGACGTGCGCGCGAAGGGCCCTGCGCAGTGCGCCACCAGGTCGAGGCCGCTGAGCGTGCTCTCCAACGCTTCCGTGTCATCGAGGCTCAGTGCACGGAACGGCAGGTCGAGCTCGGCAGCCACCTGGCCCAGGGCATCGGGGTCGCGGCCGAGGAGCAGCGGTCGGTGGCCCCGCGCGACAGCGAGCTCGGCGACGAGCCGTCCCGTGTACCCGTATGCGCCGTACACCGCCCAGGTCATGGGCCGCGACCTTACGCCGCGAGGGCAGGACTTGGGGGTCGCCCGGCGAACTCTGCGGCATCACCCTGGAGGTCTCCGTGCGCCGCACGCCCCTGCTCATTGCTGTCGTCTCGCTCGCCGGTGCTCTGGCAGCTTCCGCCACCGCAGCCGGGAAGACCTCGGCCACGCTGACGTTCCGCCAGTACACGTCGCCCGTTGGCGCCGCCGGCCACCAGGGGGACCTGCCGCCCGCCGCTACGGACCCGGCCCCATTCGGGATCTACCAGCAGGACGGCATCGGCGACAACTGCGGGGAGCCTTCGCTGGGCGTGAGCCCGGGTGGAGCGGTCCTCTACGCCTGCGGGCTCCAGGCGCTCAGGGTCAGCTTCGACGGCAAGGGTGCCGGCTCGTCGACCTGGACCGACGTCACGCCGAAGGTCGAGGGCGAGCAGTCCAGCGACCCCATCATCTGGCAGGACCCGAGCACCGGCCGCGTCTTCATGAACCAGCTCATGCCCCAGGGCTGCTCGCTGATGGCCTACACGGACAACTTCGCCGAGACCTGGACCCAGACCCCTCTGGGCTGCGGGGCGGGCATCGCCTTCGACCACCAGACGGTCGGCACCGGCACACCGCGGCTGCTCAAGACGGCGCCGACCTACCCGAACATCGTCTACTACTGCACCAACGACGTGGCCGCTGCGGACTGCTCGACGAGCCTCGACGGCGGTCTGACCTTCTCGCCCGCCCACCCAGTCTTCGGCCCCGAGAGCGCCTGCGCCCCGATCACGGGGCACGTCAAGAGCGCCCCCGACGGCACGGTCTACCTGATGCCCGACGGGTGCGGTGCGCACCAGTCGGTCTGGGTGAGCGAGAACGACGCGACGACCTGGACCGAGCGGCCCATCCCGGGTTCGACGGTCGGGGATGCGGGTCACCCGGTGGTCGCGACCGGACGCGACGGGACGGTGTACGCCGCCTGGGGCAGCAACGACAACGTGCGCGGTGGCCGGATCCACGTCTCCGTGAGCCGCGACAAGGGAGTCCACTGGACCGCCCCGGTCCCGCTGGGCAAGGAGAAGGGCATCAAGGTCTCCCGGTTCCCGATCGGGGTGGCCGGGGACGGCGACCGTGCGGTCATCGGCTTCCTGGGCAGCACGAGCGGCGGCGACCCGGGCAATAAGAACCTGTTCAAGGGGCGCTGGGATCTCTACCTGTCCTACACCTACGACCGCGGCAAGCACTGGGTGACCTACAACGCGACGCCTGGCAGCCCGGTGCAGGTGGGCTCGGTGTGCACCGGCGGTCTCGGCTGCGACGGTGACCGCAACCTGCTCGACTTCAACGAGATGGTGATCGGCCCTGACGGCCGGGTCATCGTGGCTTTCGCCGACGGCTGCCTGAAGACCAAGGGTTGCACCACGAAGGACCGGCTGCGCAAGGGCGCGATCGTGAAGCAGCTCGGCGGCACCCCGCTCCTGCGGGTCGTCAAGTAGGCGCCTCGCCTACTTGTCGATGTCCCCGACGACGAAGAACATCGATCCCAGGATCGCGACCATGTCGGCCACGAGGCAGCCGGGCAACAGCTCCTTGAGCACCTGGACGTTGTTGAACGACGCCGACCTCAACTTGAGTCGCCACGGGGTCTTCTCACCGCGCGAGACGAGGTAATAGCCGTTGATCCCGAGCGGGTTCTCGGTCCAGGCGTAGGTGTGCCCCTCTGGCGCGCGCACGATCTTGGGCAGCCGCACGTTGATCGGACCGACAGGCAGGGTCCGGAGCCGCTCGATGCAGGCCTCAGCTAGGTCGAGCGAGACGTAGACCTGCTCCAGGAGGCACTCGAAGCGGGCCAGGCAGTCGCCCTCGGTCGCGGTGATGACCTTGAGCACGTCCTGCAGCTCGTCGTAGGCCAGGTACGGCTCGTCGCGGCGCAGGTCGAAGTCCACGCCGCTGGCTCGGGCAATCGGGCCGGAGACGCCGTAAGAGCGCACCTGCTCCGGAGAGAGCACCCCGACCCCACGGGTTCTGGCCCGGAAGATCTCGTTGCCGCGGATCAGGGCCTCGATGTCGTCGCGGACCCTTCGGCGCACCACGTCGACCGCGGCCGAGGCCCGGTCCAGCCAGCCGGCTGGCAGGTCCTCCTTCAACCCGCCCACCCGGTTGAACATGTAGTGCATCCGGCCGCCGGAGATCTCCTCCATCACACCCTGCAGCACCTCCCGCTCGCGGAAGGCGTAGAAGATCGGGGTGATCGCACCCAGCTCGATGGGGTAGCTGCCCAGGAACATCAGGTGGTTGAGCACCCGGTTCATCTCGGCGAGCAGGG
>JAVEEJ010000306.1 GCA_030840515.1 Frankiaceae bacterium
CCCCCCCCCGACTCGACCGGAAGGATCCAGCAGCTACTTGAGGGTCGGGATGTTCGCGTAGGAGTTGCCGCTGAACGAGTAGGCGTCGAAGCCGAAGTTGGCGCCGTGCTGGGCCACCGAGAACGTCACCTTCGCGAAGGTCTGGCCCTTCGCCGCGGCCGGGACCGCGAAGGAGAACGGGATGTTGACGTGGTCCAGGTCAGCCGGGGTCCCGGTGACGGTGCCGGTGTAGTCGCCGAAGGAGATGGTCTTGCCGGCCTTGGTCTTCGCGCTGAGCGAGATGTCGACGGTGACCTGACCGGCGCCGCCGGCGCCGAACCACGAGCCCACCGCGTAGACCCCGGTGACCTTCTTGCTGGCGTCGATCTTGAACGGCTTGAAGGTCTTCTTCGTGGCGAAGTCGAGAGCGGTAGCGCCGATCGCCTCCTCCAGCGGGATGCCGCCGGCGATGCCGCAGCCGTCCGCGGAGTCCTTCGACGCCACCATGTCGAGCCAGCTGTCGTCGGCCGGGCAGTTGCTGGCGTGGAAGTAGACCTTGGTCGTGGTGGCGGTCGCGGCGTCGGCGTGCCCGATGACGGCGACGCTTCCGATCACGGCGATGCCGGTCAGAGCGCGGAAGGCGCGGGCGGCGAGGGACATCGGGGCTCCTTGGCTGAGGGGTTGGGCAATCGAGACAGCGGGTTAGGTCCTGTGACTCACTGGTTCTGGGTCGGTCGCTCAGACCCTGCAACGAGGCACGCATCGGCCCGGATACGGCGGTGCGGCGAGGTCTCGCCGTACTCGTGACACGAATGGGTGCAAGTCCGGCAAAGCCCGGCGTGGGGCTTGCGTTTGACCGGTTACTTGCGGGTAACATGGAGTTGTTACCGACGAGTAGCCCCCGGTGGGCACCCGATCGACGCGAGGGCGAGGAGCACGGGACATGGGTCACTACAAGAGCAACCTGCGCGACATCGAGTTCAACCTCTTCGAGGTGCTCGGCCGCGACAAGATCCTCGGCACCGGGCCCTACTCCGACCTCGACGTGGACACCGTGAAGTCGATCCTGTCCGAGATCAGGACGCTTGCCGAAGGCCCGCTCGCCGAGTCCTTCACCGACTCGGACCGCAATCCGCCGGTCTACGACCCGGAGAGCAAGAGCGTGACGCTGCCGGAGTCGTTCAAGAAGTCCTACAAGGCGCTCACCGACGCCGGCTGGGACCGCCTCCCGCTCCAGGCCGAGCTCGATGGGCCGGGGCTGCCTTCCTCGATCATCTGGGCAGCCGACGAGATGATCCTCGGCGCCAACCCCGCGATCCACATGTACGCCGCGGGTCCCGCCTTCGCGCAGGTGCTTCACCGGCTTGGCACACCGGAACAGCAGGAGTTCGCCAAGCTGATGGTGGATCGGCAGTGGGGCGCCACGATGGTCCTCACCGAGCCCGACGCCGGCTCCGACGTCGGGGCAGGTCGCACCAAGGCGATACAGCAGCCCGACGGCACCTGGCACATCGAGGGCGTCAAGCGCTTCATCACCAGCGCGGAATGGGACATCCCCGAGAACATCGTCCACCTGGTGCTGGCCCGACCCGAGGGGGTGCCGGGTGCCGGCGGGCCCGGCACGAAGGGCCTTTCCCTGTTCATCGTCACCAAGTTCCTCGTCAACGAGGACGGCTCGCTGGGCGAGCGCAACGGCGTCTACGTCACAAACGTCGAGAAGAAGATGGGGCTCAAGGTCTCCACGACCTGCGAACTCACCTTCGGCGACGGAGCCCCTGCCGTCGGAACGCTCGTCGGTGAGGTGCATGACGGCATCGCGCAGATGTTCCAGGTCATCGAGTACGCCCGCATGATGGTCGGGACGAAAGCGATCGCCACGCTCTCCACCGGCTACCTCAACGCGCTCGACTACGCCAAAACCCGTGTCCAGGGCGCAGATCTGACCCAGATGACCGACAAGACCGCGCCCCGGGTCCCGATCATGCGACACCCGGATGTGCGCCGCTCGCTCATGCTGCAGAAGGCCTACGCCGAGGGCATGCGCGCGCTCGTGCTCTACACGGCGACCTACCAGGACGACGCCGAGATCGCTGCGGCCAGCGGGGAGCCGAACGACCTGGCGGCCCGGGTGAACGACCTGCTGCTGCCCATCGTCAAGGGCGTCGGCTCGGAGCGGTCTTACGAGCTGCTCGGCTCGCAGTCGCTGCAGACCTTCGGAGGGTCCGGCTTCCTGCAGGACTACCCGATCGAGCAGTACATCCGCGACTCCAAGATCGACACCCTCTACGAGGGCACCACGGCGATCCAGGGGATGGACTTCTTCTTCCGCAAGATCGTGCGGGACAAGGGCCAGGCGCTCGCGAAGGTGGCCGGTGACATCCAGGACTTCGTCAAGGGTGATGCCGGCAACGGCCAGCTCAAGACGGAGCGCGAGCTGCTGGGCGCCGCACTGGAGAACGTCCAGGGAATCATCGCGACGATGGTCGGTCACCTGACCAGCGCGCAGGAGGACGTCGCCAACATCTACAAGGTGGGGCTGAACACCACGCGGCTGCTGCTCACCACGGGCGACCTCATCATCGGCTGGCTGCTGCTGCGGCAGGCCGAGGTGGCGCTCGCGGCGCTCGGCGGTGACCCGGGCCGGGATCGTGCCTTCTACGAGGGCAAGGTGGCGGCCGCCAGGTTCTTCGCCCAGTCCCGGCTGCCGCTCATCGCCGCGGAGAAGGCCGTCGCCGACAGCACGACCCTCGAGCTCATGGACCTCGACGAGAAGGCGTTCTAGGCTGCCGCGCTCACGTACCTCCACGGAGGGGACACAGATGCGCAAGACGATCCTGGCGGCGTTGGGGTTTGCCCTCCTCGGAGCGCTGGCAACTGCTCCGGCGGCCTCGGCAGACACGCGTCACTGCTACACGCTCGGCGTGCCGGGTCAGGACCACTACGAGTACTGCACGTACCTGCCCGTGGATCCTGACGACATCCTGCGCTGAGCACCCCGGGCGCACTGGCGTCCCGACGGGTGTGACAACCCTTGCCTGCGGGTAACTCCCCGGACACGCAGGGCCACCCCACGGCCCGCCTGACAAGGAGGGGTCATCCCTATGGGTATCGGCGTCAGCATCTTCCTCATCGCCGTCGGCGCGATCCTCACGTTCGCCGTCAACGCCACGGTGTCCGGTGTGGACATCAACGTGATCGGGGTCATCCTCATGATCGCCGGTGTGCTCGGTCTGCTCGCGGCCATGCTCATCTGGGGCCCGCGCAACCGCGGCGCCGACGTCGTCGAGGAGCGAGTCGTCCGCGACCGCTACTGATCGCAAGCCAGCACTACCGAGAAGGGCCGGTCCGCACGCACCGGCCCTTCTTCGTGCGCGCCGCGCGTCGTCGTGTGCGCCGCGGCTTCATGTGCGCCGCGGCTTGGTGTGCGCTCCGCGTTTGCCGTGCGCTGGATCACCTCCGCGAGGCGTTCCACCCCGTGAGGGACGGGTACCTGGCCGGGCATGTTTCTCTTCTTCAGCAACCGTCTCGGCTGCCTTGGGTCTCTCGCCGTGTCAGCAGTGGTCACCGTGATCCTGCTGGCGCTGTTGGGCGTCTTCCGCTAGCCGCAGCCGGCCCAAATTGCACGCGACGTTGATGCAGCCGGGGAGCGTCTGAGCGAGCGCCTGCATCAAGATCCACCCGGGGGTCCGCCCGCAACGGTGAGCCTCCTGGTGGTTCCCGGAGCGTGCCGGAGTCTCACTGTCGCCGGCACTCGGGTGTCGGCACTCCGGTGCCGGCACTCCGGCGCCGAAACCCAGCCGCCGGCACTCTGCGGCGGACAAGACGACGGCCGGTGCGCCTCCCAGCAGGGCACCGGCCGTCGCGTCCTTGCGGGGTTAGCTCGTCGTCGCCTTCACCTGGTAGGCCAGCGACGAGGAGCCGCTGTAGACGTACACGCCGACGTACCAGTACGCAGCCGCCGGCGAGGTGATGGTCACCGTCTCGGTCGAGCTGCCGGTCTGAGCGGTCCCGTCGTAGAGCGCCGTGGTCGGACGCGCGCCGTTCCTGACATAGAGGTCCAGGTCAGGGCTGCAACCCAGGACGCCGCAGGACTGCGAGGTGGTCAGGTTGACCGTGAGCTTGGACTTCCCTGCAGGCACGGACACCTTGTAGTACTGCCAGCTGCCCGAGGTCGCCGCGGACGATCCCGACTTGGCCACACCGTCGGTGAGCGTGGGTGTGGAGGGGTCAGGGTCAGTCGTGCCGGTCGACGTCGGCGACGGGGTGGCACTGGGTGTCGCAGACGCCGTGGGGCTGGGGGTCGCGCTCGGGGTCGCCGTCGCGCTCGGTGTGGCCGTCGGGCTCGGTGCCGCCGTGTCGAACGCGGCCAGCAGGCCCTTGCCCACGCTCTGGCGGGCGATCGTCGCGTAGGCCGAGGTGGACTGCGCTTCGGTGCCGTTCGCGCCGGCGCAGGCGCCGATGCAGCCGTCGGCGTAGCCGACGACGACCCGGCCGTCCTTGGAGACCGACGCGTCCATGAAGTCGAGCAGGTTGCGGCAGGCGTTGGAGCCGCCGCCGTCCCAGATGCAGCCGCGCTGAACCGGGTCGTCGCTCGCCTTGACCGTGACCCAGGTCAGGCCGCCGTCGTAGGAGTAGGAAACGAACAGGTTCCAGACGCCGTGGTAGCCGTTGTCGAAGGGCACGCCGGACCCGGTCTGCGTACCGAGCCAGGCCACGGCGACCCGGCCGTTGTCACCGGCAACGGTGGCCTGGAACGTCGAAGCAACGACGGGCGGCGAGACGGTCGCAGCCAGGTCGGTCACGCGGTCCCAGCTCGCGCCGGCAGACGTCGATCGGCCGACCATGGGGTGGTAGTCGCCGGCCCGGGCCCACGCCTCGTAGAGCGTGTTGTCGGTCGTGGTCGCCACCGAGGGGTCGAAGCCGCGGCTTGCAGCCGGCTGGCTGGGGATCGTGTACGACGACCACGCCGAGCCGTTGTTGACCGTCTTGAAGCCGCCCACGTTGCCGCAGTTGTTGTTGGGCACGTACGCCGTGCCGTTGGCGCTCACCTTGACGTGGCCGTGCAGGCTGCCGCAGGCGCCGCTGACGGTGACCGGCGCCCCGAAGGTCAGGCCGCCGTTGGTCGAGGTCACGCAGGCGTCGATGCCGTTCTGCGCGCAGTAGTAGACGGCCCGCGAGTAGGTCGCCCCGAGCGGTGCCGCGCCCTTCCACGGACCTGAGCCGATGGTCTCGTGGTCGACCGCACCCGTGCAGGCGTTGCCCATCTGGGTCCAGGAGCCGCCGTCGTTGTCGCTATAGGACAGCGCGCTGCACTCACCGGCGAGCCCGCCGGCGAAGGTGCGACCCGTGCCCGAGTCGGTCGAGAGGATCGGGTCGATGTTGAACACCGATCCGCTGGGCGTCACGTTGGTCCAGCTCGCAGTCGCCGGCGTACTCGCATCGTTGAAGACGACCTTGTAGGTGCTGGCGTAGGACTGGTACATGACCGCGCCCGAGCTGCGGTTCACCCCGATCGAGGGCTCACCAGCGTTGTTCGAGTTGGCCAGCGAGGACGGGGCGGCGTAGGTGGCGAAGGCCGGGGTCCCGCTCAGCGCTGAGGCTGGTGAGAGCAGTGGGACGGCAGCGGCAGCTGCGACGGCCGCGACGAGTGCAGCAAGCGATCCAAGAGCACGACGAGACACGGAAGGAGTCCTCCTTGCGGTGGGCCCCCCCACATCTGGACACAACGGGCAGAGCAGGAGATCCTCTCGGTCTACCGAAGACTGCAGCGAAAGCAGCAGTAATCGGACGCTGTCGGATCGTGTCTACCCAGCCGCACGGAGGATCCATGCCTCGGACTCGCCCCCTCTTCGCCCTGGTCGGTGCCGCCGCAGCGGTGAGCCTGGCCCTGGTCGCCGCTCCCGGGCAGGCCAGCGGGCCGGGCTTCACGGCACCGCAGCGCCTCACCGTGGACCCAGAGGCCGGCGGCTACGAGCCCGGCGTGATCGTCGACCCGGCCGGCACCGTCCTGGTCACGGCCCACAAGGAGAACACCACGCTGGCGCTCTCCCCCGACTCGCGGTCGACCACGAAGATCCGGAGCATGTCCTGGGTCTGGTACTCCAAGGACGGCGGCAAGACCTTCAGCGACACCCCTGGCCTGACCCCGCTGATGGAGCAGAACCTCGAGTTCGGCGACGAGGGCGACCTGGCCTACGACGCCACGGGCCACGTGTACTTCATCGACACCAACGTCGCCGACGTGACGTTCAGCCGGTGGAAGGACACCAACCGCAACCTGGTCATGGAGACCACCCGTCCGGCGCTTCCCGCCGGTGAGCCGGTCGACGACCGACCGTGGGTGGCAGCGCACGGTGACGGCGTGGTGCTCTACGCAGGCAACGAGGGTGACAACCAGACCTACCCGCTGCAGCAGGGCGGCGAGGGCTTCGGCGACGGCAGCGGGCCCGGTCGCTACACGATCTACATGTCCTACAACCACGGCGACTCGTTCGACAACCGGGGTGTGGGTCTCAAGGACAGCGGCTGGTGCCGACCCGCCGCGGACAAGCGCAAGGGATCCAAGGTCTTCTTCGTCGGCTGCACGAACGACGCCGGCACCATGTACTCCTTCGTCAGCATCAACGACGGGAAGTCCTGGTCGCGCTACACCATGGGCAAGTACAAGCACGGCGGCGTGCAGGACTTCCCCTCGACGGCCATCGCGCCCGACGGCACCTTCTACCTGATGTACAACGAGAAGGACGCCGACGGCCAGGACGCGCTCATGCTCTACACCTCGAAGGACCGCGGCCGGCACTGGAGCAAGAAGAACATCCTTCCCAACCCCGGCGGCAAGGTCGGCTACGACTGGTTCGAGGTCTCGCCCAAGGGCACCCTCGGGATCGGCTACGGCTACGCGCCTGAGGGCAGCAAGACCTACAACATCTACGCAGGCACGGCACGGCCCGGTGGCCACTTCACCAC
The DNA here is from genome assembly GCA_030840515.1 of Frankiaceae bacterium. Lineage (GTDB taxonomy): Bacteria > Actinomycetota > Actinomycetes > JAVEEJ01 > JAVEEJ01 > JAVEEJ01. The sequence continues at coordinate 6,946 of JAVEEJ010000306.1, forward strand.
CGGCATCGTGGACCGCAACGTCCCGCCGCACGGCGACTTCTTCCAGATCGCGTTCGGTCCGGACAACAAGCTGCACATCGTGTGGGAAGTGCAGCGCGACGGGATCCTCGGGTCCGACATCTACTACGCCCACTCGAAGTAGCGGGGCGCGAGTACGGCGAGGTCGCGAGTACGGCGAGCTCAGCGGCTCACCCCGCGCAGGGGGAGCTCGAGCTCGGTCGGCCCACCGGCCACCAGGGTGACCGGCACGCCCCAGTCCTGCTGATGGACGTGGCAGGTCGGGTGCTCGCCGACCTTGTCGCACGAGGCCGCCACGGCCGCGACGTGCAGCAGGCCCTGCCCGACTGACGCGTCGAGCCTGATCCGGCGCTCGAGCCCGGTGCCGACCCCGTCACCCTCGAGCAACAGCTCGGGGGGCGAGGCCGAGACGGTGAGCCGTGTGGCCGGGCCCCACCGCTCGTCGAGCTGCTGCCCCGGTGGCGGCTCGAACGGCACGCGCAGCTCCACGACACCAGGGGAGAGCTCCGTGACCGGGCGCTGGGTGCGCTGCTGCCCGCCATCGAGGAGCAGCGCTTCTTCGGGGAGCACGACCCGCACCACGCGGTGGCCTGTCGCCTCGACCACGAGCAGGTGCTCGCCATCGACGAGCACGTCCGTCGGCTCCTCCAGACCCGTGGCCACCGTGGAGACCACGCCCGTGGTCGGGTCGAACCGGCGCACCGCCCCGTTGTAGGTGTCGGCGACCGCGACCGACCCGTCGGGGAGCACGGTCAGACCCAGGGGGTGCTGGAGCCGAGCCTGGTCGGCCGGCCCGTCCACATGACCGAAGTCGAAGAGCCCCTCGCCGATCGCGGTGTCGACGACCAAGCCCTCGTCGGGATCCAGCACGAGCCAGCGCAGCGACGAGGTCTCCGAGTCGACGAACCACAGCCGGTCCCCGTCGACGGCGAGCCGCGACGGCTGCGCCAGCCACGCGGCCTCAGCCGACCCATCGACGCGCCCCTCGTTCGTGGTGCCTGCCAGGACCTCCAGGCTCCCGTTGCGCGGGTCGAAGCTCCACAACTGGTGGATGCCGGCCATGGCGACGACCACCCGGTCCATGGCGGGCCACCACACCACGTCCCACGGTGTCGACAGGCGCGCTGTGCCGTCGCCCTGCATCCACTGGGCGCCATCGCCTGCAACCGTTCGCACCGCACCGTCGCGCAGGTTCACGCCGCGGAGCGCGTGGTTCCCGGTGTCGGCCACCAGCACGTCGTAGCCGACTGCACTCGCGATCTCCCGCGGCAGCACGCACAGACCCTCGGGCTCGGCGAATTGGGCCTGACCGGCGTCCCCGTCCCGGAACCCCCGTGTCCCGGACCCCACCCGCAGGCGCACGGTCTGCAGGTCGGCGTCCAGTAGGGCCAGCTGGTGGTGCCCCGCGTCCGCCACGACCAGCCCCACGTCGGGGGCCGCGGCCACACCACCGGGATATCTCAGCGTTGTCGTGGGCGCCGCCGGCGGCTCGTAGACGCCGTTGCCGCGGCGCAGGGTGCCGCGTGCGTCGTGCTCGACCAGCAGCTCGTCGAGCAGACGGGCCAGGCCGGCGACGTGGCCCTCACCCGACACGTGCGCGACGACGTACCCCTCGGGGTCGATCAGGACCAGGGTCGGCCAGGCCCGTACGGCGTACTGCCTCCAGGTGCTCAGGTCGGGATCGTCCAGCACCGCGTGGTGCACGTCGTAGCGCTCGACAGCCGCCACGACCGCGCCGTGCTCAGCCTCGTGGACGAACTTCGGCGAGTGCACGCCGATCACCACCAGCACGTCGGTGAAGCGCTCCTCGAGCGGGCGCAGCTCCTCGATGACGTGCAGGCAGTTGGCGCAGCACAGCGTCCAGAAGTCCAGCAGCACGAAGCGGCCGCGCAGCTCGGTGAGGGACAGTGCCGCGCCACCCGTCCCGATCCAGCCACCGCGACCGGCAAGCTCAGGCGCACGCACGCGGGTCGGGCTCACGCCCAGATTGTCCGGGACGCTCAGGACAGGGCGCGAACCAGGGCCGTCGTACTCGCTGCCAGGAAGACGACGAGCAGGAACGGAGCCCGCGCCGCCACCGCCAAGACCGCTGCGGCCACTCCCGCGAGCCTCGCGTCGACGACCAAGCGCCCGTCGCCCCCGACCACGGTCTGGATCACGACAAGCGCGGCGAGCAGCGCGACCGGAAGCAGCTCAGCCACCCGCCGCGAGCGCTCGCCCGACACCCACCGGGCCGGCAGGCACAGCCCGGCGAGCCGCAGCAGGTAACCGGCGGCTGCGGAGACGAGTACGGCGACCCACGTCATCGGCGCAGCCCAACCGCGAGCGCGACGCCGGCAGCGACCAGGACGGGGACGCCCGCGGGCACGAACGGCGCAACACCGGCGGCGAGGACGGCGGCCGCGCCCGCGACAAGCCATGGATCGCGACCTCGCAGCCGCGGGGCGACCAGGCCGATGAAGGCGGCAGGCCCAGCCGCGTCCAGGCCGTACTGCCGGGGGTCCCCCAGCGCATCGGCGCCGAGTGCCCCCAGCAGGGTCATGAGGTTCCACAGCAGGAAGACCGCGACACCGGTCACCCTGAACGCGAAGCGCGCGGCGTCGGGCCTCGGCTGGGCCAACGCCATGGCGGTCGACTCGTCGAGCACGATGTGCGCACCCAGCAGCCGGCGCCATCCCGTGAGTCGGAGCAGCGGCGCCAGCCGAACCGCGTAGAGGCCGTTGCGGGCGGCGAGCAGCGTCGAGGTGGTGACCGCCGCGGCCGGGGACCCCCCGCTGCCCAGGATGCCGACGAGGGCGAACTGGGAGCCACCGGAGAAGAGCAGCAGCGACAGCGCGCAGGTCTGGGCCACGCTCAGACCGCTCACGGCGCTGAGCGCTCCGAAGGAGACCCCGTAAGCCCCGGTGGTGGCCCCCACCGTCAGCGAGTCCCGGAGCACCCGCCGACGCAGCGCGGGGGACATCTCACCCGACGAGGCAGATAGCGGACGGGCGTCTTCACCGGGGCCTGGAGGAGGCGTCACCTCCACCTCTCCGGAGCGTTGTCAGGGGGCTTCAGCCCGTTCCGGGGGAGGAATCGGGCGCCCCGCGTCGAAGCGCTTGTCAAGGTCCCCGACCACCTTCTTCCCTTACGGAGCCCAGCCCTCATGCAGCGACGTCTCATCCTGGCCGGTGCCGCCGCGCTGGTGGCCGGCGCCCTCGCAGTGCCGGCTGCGACTGCTGGCGGCGGCTCGAGCCTCGGCTTCAACGCCCCCGTGAAGCTCACCATCGAGAAGAACTTTGGTGGCTACGAGCCGAGCATCACCGTGGACCGGTTCAACAACATCTACGTCACCGCGCACAAGCAGAACCACGGGCTGGCGCTGTCTCCCGACTCGCGGGCGACGACGCAGGCCCGCTCGCAGTCGTGGCTGTGGTGGTCGAGCGATGGGAAGAACTTCAAGGACACCCCCGGGCTGACCCCGCTTCAGGAGCAGAACGCCGAGTTCGGCGACGAGGGCGACCTGGCGCGTGACGACACCGGCCACATCTACTTCGTCGACACGACGGTGACCGACAACTCCTTCAGCCGCTACGCCTCCACCGGCAACGGCAAGCTCGCCCTCGAGGCGACTCGGCCGATCGGACCTTTCGGCGAGCCGGTCGACGACCGCCCCTGGATCGCGGCGCACGGCGACAAGGTCGTGCTCTACATCGGCAACCAGGGCGACAAGGCCACCTACCCCGCCGCCCACACCGGTGAGAACTACGGCAACGGCTCCGGCCCCGGCCGCTACACCGCCTACATGTCCTACGACGGCGGCGACACCTTCGACCCGCTCGGCATCCAGCTCAAGGACTCCGGGTGGTGCCGCCCGGCAGCCGATCACGCCCGGGGCTCCAAGACCTTCTACGTGATGTGCACCAACGACGGTGGGGCGAACGACGTCAACCAGAACGCGGGCGAGGCTCCCTACGACAAGGGCCTCATCTACTCCTACGTGACCCACGACGACGGGAAGACCTGGAACCGGTTCACGGTGGGCAGCTACAACGCCGCCGACCCGTGGTCGACGTACCCGTCCCTCGCCGTCGCCAAGGACGGGACCATCTACTCGCTGTTCGTCGACCACAAGGCGACCGCGTGCACCAGCCCGGTCGAGCAGCAGGCGACCGGGTGCGACGGCCACGTCAAGGGCAGCGTGATGTCGCTCTACACGTCCAAGGACCACGGCAAGCACTGGGCGAAGAAGGTCATCACCACGAGCGGGATCATCCGCTACTCGTGGCTCGACGTCGCCCCGAACGGCACCCTCGGGATCGCCTACTACTACCGGCCCGACACCAAGTCCGACTGGTACGTGTACGCAGCCACCGCCAAGCCGGGCCAGGCATTCCACCCCGTCAACGCCGCGCCCAAGCTCAAGCTCGCCAGCCGCAACTACCCCTCGGCCTTCGGTGACTTCTTCCAGATCGCCTTCGGCCCCGACTCGAAGCTGAACATCTCGGTGACCGTGCAGAACCTGGACATCGCCGGGCTCGAGGGCCTCAACACCGACATCTACTACATCCGACAGAAGTAGGGACTCCTTTCCATGCAGCTCCGTCGCACCGTTCCCCTCATCGCCTCTGCTGCCGCTCTGGCCGCCGTCAGCCTCGCGCTGCCGTCGAACGCCGCCGCGAAGGCCCCCGCCTTCGGCAAGCCGGTGAAGATCACCCCGGCGAACGCCGGCGGCTACGAGCCGGCCGTGTTCGCGGACAAGTACGGCAACATCTTCGCGACCGCGCACAAGGAGAACGCCGAGCTCGTGGTGTCGCCGGACTCGCGCGACCCATCACAGGTTCGCTCGCAGTCGTGGACCTGGTACTCCGACAACGGCGGCACCTCGTGGAAGAACCTGCCCGCTGGCCCGGCGCTCCCTGCGGGTGCGAGCTCGGCGGACATCTCGAGCCACACCTTCGGTGACGAGGGCGACATGGCCACCGACGACGCGGGCAACCTCTACTTCGTCGACACCAACGTGACCGACATCAACTTCACCGCCTGGCACTCCAGCGGCAAGGGCAAGATCACCTGGACTCGCCACCTGCCGACCGCCGCCTTCGG
>JAVEEJ010000290.1 GCA_030840515.1 Frankiaceae bacterium
GATGGGGTCTCGGGCTGCGTCTCCAGGCTCATGTCCGCAGGATTGCCCTTCAGGACAGGCTGCGCAACACTCGACGCTGAGACTGTGCATATTGCCCAGGAGAGTGACCATGGACGTGCTGGATGCCCAGCTGATTGCGCTGCTGGCCCGTGAGCCGCGCGTCGGAGTGCTCGAGGCGTCGCGTCGCCTCGGAGTTGCCCGCGGCACGGTGCAGGCCAGGCTCGACCGGCTGCAGAGCCGGGGGGTCGTGCGCGGCTTCGGCCCCGACGTCGACCCGGTGGCGCTGGGCTACACGGTGCTCGCGTTCGCCACCCTCGAGATCGCGCAGGGGCACGGGCACGACGTGGTGGAGCACCTGCGCGAGATTCCCGAGGTGCTGGAGGCGCACACGATCACCGGGCCGGGAGACCTGCTGCTGCGGGTGGTCGCGCGCGACAACGCAGACCTGCAGCGGGTCATCGACAGGATCGTGGAGGTGGAGGGCATCGAGCGAACCGCCACGGTGATCGCGCTCTCGCGTCCTATCGGCTACAACGTGCTGCCGCTGGTGCTGGCCGCCACCTAGCCGCCGTACTCGCTCAGGTGCCATTTCGCCCGCCGATCGGGCTCCGAAATGGCACTTCAGCGAGTGGGACCCGGTGACCCTCAAGTGGTGATCGTCAGCCGGCGTAGGGCTTGGCTTCCTTCAGCGTGACGCCGATGGATGCCCCGTTGGGCGTGCGGTAGGTGACGGTCTCGCCGACCTTGGTCCCGACCAGCGCCTTGCCCAGCGGCGACTGTGCCGAGTAGACCTGCACGTCCGCGGTGCCGACCTCTTCGCGGGACCCGATGAGGAAGGTCTCGGCGTCGTCCTCGTCGTCGTCGTAGACGACGGTCACCACCATCCCCGGCCCGGCGATGCCTGCGGCGACGGGCGCCTCGCCGACCCGCGCGTCGCGCAGCAGCTGGGTGAGCTGGCGGATTCGCGCCTCGAGCTTGCCCTGCTCGTCTTTCGCGGCGTGATAGCCGCCGTTCTCCTTGAGGTCGCCTTCCTCACGCGCGGCGGCGATCTTCGCGACGACCTCTTCGCGGCGTGGTCCGGAGAGCTCGGCCAGTTCGCCTTGCAGCCGGTCGTAGGCATCTTGCGTGAGCCAGGTGACGCTCTCGGTGCCGGTGTCTGTCACGCCGTCAGGCTACCTGTCGCCCACGCGGGCGCACCTGTCGATCTCGCCGGTGACCGGGGTCGCGGAGGTGGCCAACGTGTACACCGAGCTCACCGTCGGCCGGCGGCTGACCGGCAGCTCGAGCGAGCCGTGCCCGACGAAGGCACCGTCACGTCCACGGGCCCGGAAGGAGCAGGTGACGGGAAAGTCGCCACTGCGGTGGATGGTGAAGCTGATCACCACGGAGCGCTCGCTCGTGGCGAACGTGTCCACCTGCCAGGTGACGTCCTTGTGGGCGTGCGCGAGCCCGGCCCAGACCGCCCAGCAGATGCCGCCGAGCAGCAGGAGTGCGAGTACGGCGACCTGTGCGCGCCGGGGCTTCTTGGGCCCGCCTCCGTAGCGCCGCGCGAGGGCCGCGCTCGCCTGGGCGTCCATGGCCTGCGACCATACCGAGCCGTGGCTAGCGAGCGACGTACTGCAGAGCCGGATCGCCTCCGGCTCATGTGCGTGCACGCGCATCCTGACGACGAGTCCAGCAAGGGCGCGGCGACCATGGCGCGCTACGTCAACGAGGGCGTCGACGTACTCGTGGTCACATGCACCGGCGGGGAGCGCGGCGACATCCTCAACCCGGCGCTGGCCGAGCGCGCCGACATCCTCGACAACATCCACGAGGTCCGCCGCAAGGAGATGGACGCCGCCCGCGAGATCCTCGGAGTGCGCCAGGAGTGGCTCGGCTTCGTCGACTCCGGCTTCCCCGACGGCTTGATGGACCCCGACCGCGACCACTCGCTTCCGCTGGACCTGCCCGAGGGCTGCTTCGCCTTGCAGACACTGGAGGACGCCTCACGTCCGCTCGTCGAGCTCATCCGTCGTGAGCGGCCGCACGTCGTCGTGACCTACGACGAGAACGGCGGCTACCCGCACCCGGACCACATCAAGTGCCACGAGGTGTCGATGGAGGCCTTCGAGGCCGCGGGCGATCCCGACCGCTATCCCGGGACCGGCGAGCCGTGGCAGCCGCTCAAGCTCTACTACCACCTGACGTTCCACAAGCAGCGGCTCGTCGCGCTGCACGACGCGCTGACCGAGCTGCGGATGGAGTCGCCGTACGCCAAGTGGCTCGAGGGCTGGGTCGACAAGCCGGAGGACGAGGCGCGGCTCACGACGCGGGTGCCGTGCAGCGACTACTTCCACACGCGGGACCGGGCGCTGCTCGCCCACGCGACGCAGGTCGATCCGCAGGGGGCCTGGTTCAAGGTGCCACTCGACGTGCAGCGATCAGTGTGGCCCACCGAGGACTACCAGCTCGCGCGCTCACACGTCCCCACCGAGCCGCCGGAGGACGACCTGTTCGCCGGGATCCGCGAGTCGGTGGAGGCGGCGTCATGACGGTGGCGGCGAGCGGTGTAGTCCTGGCCAGCGGGTCGAGCGGTGGAGCGATGGGCTTCCTCGTGATCCTGCTGCTGATCCTCGCGACGGTGTTCCTCATCCGCTCGATGTCGAAGCGGCTCGCGAACGTCAGGCGCAACGCGGACAACTGGCCCGACTTACCGGACGAGGCACACGAGAGCGACCCGGAAGGCCCCTGAGCGGGAGATTGCGGAGCAGGTTGCGGGGTCAGGCGGCGGCCGGGTCCGCCGCCGCGTCGCTGATCGCGATGGGGCGCGTGCTGAGGCGAGTACGCCGACCCGCGAGGTAGGCGCCACCGAGGACGAGCGCGAGCCCGACCGCGGCGCTGACGCCGAACGGCTCGCCGCGCAGGCTGGCGCCGTAGCCGACGGCGAACACGGGCGCGAGGTAGGTCACCAGCACCGTGCGCTCCGGCCCGACCTCGCCGATCAGCCAGTACATGACGACGAAGGCGGCGCCGGTGCCGGCGAGCCCGAGCCCCGCGACCGCGAGCACGCTGGCGAGCGACGGGGTGTGCGCCGGCAGGTCGACCAGCGCAGGCGGGACCAGCAAGGCGGAGCTGGACAGCAGCACGCCGCTCAGCAGCGCCATCCGCGGCAGCTCAGGGAAGCGGCGCCCGGTCCACGCCGCGCCAACCGCGTAGCCCGCGCCGGCGAGGAGCACCATCGCGCAGCCGAGCAGGGCCGCGCCGGACGTGTCGGCCCCGAGCAGCAGGCCGACGCCGGCGATGCCGACGGTGAGGCCGATCCACTGCAGGATCGCTGGTCGGGGGCCACCGAGGGCGGGTGCGAGTACGGCGGCCCACAGCGGCGTCGATGCCACGAGCGTGCCGGCGAGCCCGCTGGAGATCGAGCGCTCACCGATCGCGATCAGCAGCATCGGCGCGGCCTGCTGCACCAGCGCCAGCAGCGCGACTGCCCGCCACCGCCCACGGAGGGCGCGGAGGTCGCCGCGGCGGGCGGCGATGGCGGTGACGAGCAGCGCGCCGAGCAGGAAGCGAACCTCGGTCAGGAACGCGGGCGAGAACGACTCGAGCGCGATCGAGATCAGCAGGTAGGAGGCACCCCAGGTCGCGGCGAGGGCGAGCAGGGCGATGAGGGCACGTCGAGACACCCGTCGATCGTTGCGCCCGCATATGTCGCCCACAAGCGGATTCCGGACATCACACTGCGAGATCCCGCCGCCGGCGTGATCCGACGATTTGAGTGCGATCCGACGAGATGATGCGGTCCGACTAGATCAGCTGGTGCTCGGCCAGGCCGCGAGGCGACTCGCTGGCGCCGGCCAGAAGCGGCTCGAGGTAGCGGCGAATGCCGAGCGCCACCGCCGCTCCCTCGCCCGCGGCCGAGGCGGCTTGCTTCGTTGAGCCGGCGCGCACGTCCCCGGCCGCGAAGACTCCCTCGACCGAGGTCTGCAGCGCCGCATCCGTGGTGATGAAGCCGTAGTCGTCAAGGTCGACGATGCCCTTCACCACCTCGGTGTTCGGCGTCAGGCCGATGAAGACGAATACACCGTGGGGAGTGACCTCGTCGCCGTTGCTGAGCTTGACCCGTTCTAGCCGTGACTCACCGATGAACTCTGACGGCGAGGCACCGGTGATGATGGAGATCTTCGGGTGCTCTTCCACCTTCTGCACGACGATCTTCGTCGCCGAGAGCTTGTCGTCGCGGGTCACGATGGTCACGGTGTCCGCGAACTTGGTCAGGAACAGCGACTCCTCACCAGCGCTGTTGCCGCCACCGACGACCAGCACGTCCTTGCCGCGGTAGAACGCGCCGTCGCAGGTGGCGCAGAAGTGGACGCCCGCGCCGATGAAGTCCTCTTCGCCGGGGATGCCCAGCCGACGGTAGGTCGATCCCAGCGCGACGAGTACGGCGAAGGCGCCGTACTCGCTCCCATCAGATGTCGTGACGCAGCGGTACTTGCCGTCGACGGCGATGCCGGTGACCTCCTGCGCGGAGAGCACCTCGACGCCGAAGCGCTCGGCCTGCTTGCGCAGCCGGTCGGCGAACTCCGAGCCGCTCACGCCGTCGGGGAACCCGGGGAAGTTGTCGAGCCGCTCGGTGATGCCGGCCTGGCCCCCGACGCCGCCGCGCTCGATGACGAGCACGTCGAAGCCGTCGCGGGCGCCGTAGAGCGCGGCTGTGAGCCCGGCGGGACCGCTGCCGACGACGATGAGGTCGTAGAACGTGCGCTTCGCCTTGGTGGTGATCCCCAGCTTCTCGGCGAGCTCGGTGTTGCTCGGCTCCACCAGCTTGGTGCCGTCGTCGAAGACGATCACCGGGATGATCTGCTTGCCGTCGTTGATCTTCTCGACGAAGGCCATCGCCTCGGCGTCGGCGTCCACGTCGATGAACTCGTAGTGCACCCGCTGCTCGCCGAAGAACTGCTTCGCCCGCTTGCAGTCACCGCACCACGCGGTGCCGTACATGGTGATCCCGGTGTGGCTCATGGGCCAGACGCTACGGGTCGCCGCCACGCGGATGCACGTTGTCAGCGATGAGGTCTAGCGTCAGCGAACGTCTGCACTCATGACACGTCACGCCTACACAGGAGTCCCGATGACCGCCAAGACCAGCTATCAGCCCGGTGAGCCCACCTGGATCGACCTCGCGACGCCCAATATGGACGCGACGATCGCCTTCTACGCGGGGCTGTTCGGCTGGAAGGCCGGGGAGGACGCCGGGGAGGAGTTCGGCGGCTACCGGATGCTCACCAAGGACGGCAAGAACGTCGCGGGCGTGATGCCGGTGATGTACCCCGGGCAGCCCACGGTGTGGAGCTGTTACGTCTCGGTCGACGACGCCGACAAGACCACCGCGCTGGTGACCGAGAACGGTGGCAACGTCTTCGCGGCGCCGATGGACGTCGCCGACAACGGTCGGATGGCCGTCTTCGCGGACCCGTCGGGCGCTGCCTTCGGCGTCTGGCAGCCCCACCAGCACATCGGCGCAGAGCTGATCGACGAGGAAGGCACGCTGTCCTGGATCGAGCTGTCGACGCGCGCGCAGGACAAGGTGCTGCCCTTCTACGAGTCGGTGTTCGGCTGGCAGCCGAAGGTCCAGGAGGGCTACACCGAATTCCAGCTCGGCGGCCGCTCGGTTGCCGGCTGCATGGACATGCCGCCGACCATGCCGGAGCAGATGCCGTCCTACTGGATGCCCTACTTCGACGCGCAGAACCCCGGCGCGATGGCGGAGAAGGCTGCCTCGCTCGGTGGCACTGTCGTCGTGCCGCAGACCGACATGGGCGGCGTGCGGTTCAGCGTCGTGCAGGACCCGAACGGCTCGACGTTCGGGCTGCTCAACTCCAACCCCTGAGTCGCTCGCCCGGTTGCGTAGCGTGAGGCCATGGCTAACCGCCTGGCCCACGCGACCAGCCCTTACCTGCTGCAGCACGCAGACAACCCCGTCGAGTGGTGGGAGTGGTCGGACGCCGCGTTCGCCGAGGCGCGCCGGCGTGACGTACCGGTGCTGCTCTCGGTGGGTTATGCCGCCTGCCACTGGTGCCATGTCATGGCACACGAGTCGTTCGACGACGCGGGTACGGCGCAGCTGATGAACGCCGGCTTCGTCTGCATCAAGGTCGACCGTGAGGAGCGACCCGACGTCGACGCCGTCTACATGGAGGCGACCCAGGCGATGACCGGCCACGGCGGCTGGCCGATGACCGTGTTCATGACCGCCGACGGTGCGCCCTTCTATTGCGGCACGTACTTCCCGCGCGAGCACTTCGGCCGGCTGCTGCAAGGAATAACCCAGGCTTGGCAGGAAGATCGGGCCGGCGTGATCGCGCAGGGACAGCAGGTCGTCAACGCGCTCGCCGAACGCGGGGGCGCGCTTCCCCCAGGTCCGCCGATCGACGCGGATCTGCTCGACACGGCGGTCGACGTACTCGCCTCCTCCTTCGACTCCGTCCGCGGCGGCTTCGGTGACGCACCAAAGTTCCCACCGTCGATGTGCCTGGAGTTCCTGCTGCGAGCGCACGCGCGCGGCAACCCGCGCGCGCTTGCGATGGCGGAGACCACGCTGGAGGCAATGGCGCGCGGCGGCATGTACGACCAGCTCGCCGGCGGCTTCGCGCGCTACTCGGTCGACGCCGACTGGGTGGTGCCGCACTTCGAGAAGATGCTCTACGACAACGCGCTGCTGCTGCGGGTGTACGCGCACTGGTGGCGGGCGACCGGCTCACTCCTCGCCGAGCGCGTCGTCCGCGAGACGGCTTCGTGGATGCTGGAGGAGCTGCGTACTCCCGAGCGCGGCTTCGCGTCTGCCCTGGACGCCGATTCCCTCGACGCCGCAGGACATCTCGAGGAAGGCGCCTACTACGTCTGGACCCCGGACGACGTTGGCCCGTGGGTCGCCTCGCTCTGCGCGGTGACGACCGAGGGCACCTTCGAGAAGGGCACATCGACGCTGCAGCTGCGGCGCGACCCTGACGACTGGGCGCGCTGGGCTCAGGAGAAGGAGCGATTGCTGCGAGTACGGCGGACGCGGCCCGCTCCAGCGCGTGATGACAAGGTCGTCACAGGGTGGAACGGCCTCGCGATCAGCGCGCTCGCGGATGCCGGTGTGCTGCTTCAGGAGGAGCGCTGGATCGAGGCCGCGCGCGAGACCGCGACGCTGCTGCTCGACCTGCACCTCGTCGACGGACGACTGCGGCGCGCCTCGCGCAACGGGCTGGTGGGTGCTCCGGCTGGCGTGCTCGAGGACTACGGCTCGCTGGCTGACGGCCTGCTCGCACTGCACCAGGCGACGGGGGAGCGGCGTTGGCTCGATGCCGCGGGCGGGTTGCTGGACACGGCGCTGGTGCGGTTCTGCGCGGAGGACGGCGGCTTCTTCGACACCGCGGATGATGCCGAGCGACTGGTGCAGCGCCCGCGGGACGCCACCGACGGCGCGACGCCCGCCGGGGCCTCCATCACTGCCGGGGCATTGCTCACCTTTGCCGCACTGACCACCTCGACGGCACATCGCGAGCGGGCTGACGCCGCGCTGCGCTCGCTCGCCGCGCTGCTGCCCCGGCATGCGCGGTTCGCCGGGCAGTCGGCCGCGGTGGCCGAGGCGGCGCTCGCCGGGCCGCTGGAGATCGCGGTCGTCGGTGCGCCTCAGCTCGCCGTACTCGCCCGCCGGTCCTGCTCTCCCGGTGCCGTCGTCGTCACGGGGGGCGACTCGCCGCTGCTCGATGGACGCCCGCCGGGGGCGGCCTACGTCTGTCGGGGGTCGGTGTGTGAGGCGCCCACGACGGACCCGGCCCGGTTCGCTGAGCAGATCCTGGTCTTGCATCCGTAACGATGTAAGTGTGTAATCATCACATGACCCAGATCATGAACGAGACAGACATCGGTGGGTGGATCAACGGGCGACTGCCCGATGGGTGGTTCACAGGCCCGGTCGAGACCAGCGTCGACCGCGACGAGGTGGTCGTCATCGGCACGCTGGCGGCGCCGGAGACCGGGGGCGAGGGCGCCGAGGCCGGGCGGATCAAGCGGTTCCGCGAGGAGACCCGCGAGCAGCGCGTGATCATCGCCCGTGAGGTGGAGAAGCGCTTCGGGCGCAGCGTCGCCTGGGGGGCGGTCTGCGGCGGGACCCGCCAGGTCTTCACGACGCTCTCGGTCCCGGTGATGACGCGGCTGCGTCAGCCTGAGCGCCAGGTGCTCGACACCCTCGTCGACGCCGGCGTCGCCCGCTCCCGGTCCGATGCGCTCGCGTGGTCCGTCCGCCTCGTCGGACAGCACTCCGCCGAGTGGCTTGCCGAGCTGCGCACTGCCATGGAGGCAGTGGAGAAGGTGCGGGCGGCCGGTCCGGCATAGGTACTTTGGGGGAGCGCGTGTGACATTCCGCCCCGAGATCCCGTCTACGTTTTCGTGGGAGTTGTCATCCGGCGTCAGGCGCCGCTAACGGATGGGCGGGGTGGGTGGAAGAGCTCTTCCGCGCGCACTGGCCCCTGGTCTTCGGCTACCTCATGCGGCGTACCCGCGACCGGGAGCTCGCTGCCGACCTTGCGCAGGAGACGTTTCTCCGCGCGACGCGGTCGTTCCTCGGCTGGCGGGGCAGTTCAGCGGCCGCCTGGCTGCTCGCCATCGCGCGCAACGTTCTCGTGGACGCGGTGCGGCTCAAGCGGCCGGACGTTCAGCTCGATGAGTCCGTCCTCGCACCGGTTGAAGACGACCACGAGCCAATCCTCGCGCGTGAGCAACTCGCCCGATTGCCTGAGCGCGACCGGACTCTTCTGCTTCTCATCCACGGTCACGGCTACAGCCACGCCGAAGTCGCCGCGATGAGCGGTTCGACGCCAGCGGCGGTTCGCACCGCGATCTACCGAGCCAGACAGCGGGCCAGAGAGATCCTGAAGGAGTCGATGTGAGCGACGAGCCGCCGTGGGTCCCACCGCCCATGACGCCCTTCTCCGCGAGGTCCGAACGGCGGGCCCTCTACCGGGCACTGCTGCGGACCGCCGTGCTGGCTGCGGTGCTGCTGTTTGCGGGAGGACTTGTGTTCAACCTGGTTGGGGCGCTCGCAGGTCGCGCACGGCTGGGAGGCGATGCGCTGGATCGATTCGAGCAAGCGCTCGTTGTCGCGCACCCCGACCTGGTCCTCAACGGCAGCGGTCGCGGCACGGAGTCCTACCGGTGGCGTCTGACGAGTACGAACACATTCCAGTACCTGGAGGCGGGGCAGACCAAGGAGGCTGACGTGCGGCTGACCCGCAGCTTCGGTGGCGGTGCCGACGCGAGCTACCCGGAGACCGCGCTTACCCGGGCCTCCCATCGTGGGCGG
>JAVEEJ010000304.1 GCA_030840515.1 Frankiaceae bacterium
GGTGTGATCGCCCGTGTGACACGCCGCGCCCGACTGGTCGACGAGCACCAGGACCGTGTCGCCGTCGCAGTCCAGGCGGATTTCGTGGACCTTCTGCACGTGCCCCGACGTGGCGCCCTTGATCCACAGCTCGGAGCGGGAACGGGACCAGTAGGTGCCCTCGCGGGTGGCGAGCGTGCGGGCCAGGGCCTCGTCGCTCATCCACGCGACCATCAGGACCTCGCGGGTGTCGAACTGCTGGACGACCGCGCAGACCAGGCCGCGGTCGTCGAACCCGACCCGGGCGGCGATGTGCGGGTCGAGGCGGTACCGCTCGGTCACCGGACCTCGACCCCCTCCGCGCGCAGGGCGTTCTTGACCTCGCCGATCCGCATGATGCCGAAGTGGAACACGCTCGCCGCGAGCACGGCGTCGGCCCCGGCCGCCACGGCCGGGGCGAAGTGCTCGACGGCGCCCGCTCCGCCGCTGGCGATCACGGGGACGTCGACCACCGCTCGGACCATCCGGATCAGCTCGAGGTCGAAACCGGCTCGCGTCCCGTCCGCGTCCATCGAGTTGAGCAAGATCTCCCCTGCCCCCAGCTCAGCCCCGCGCCGTGCCCACTCCACCGCGTCGATCCCGGTGCCCGTCCGCCCGCCGTGGGTGGTTACCTCGAACCCGCTCGGCGGCCCTTCGGCCCGACGCGGGTCGACGGACAGCACCACGCACTGCGAGCCGAAGCGGTCGGCAGCCTCGCGCAGCAGATCGGGCCTGGCGATCGCCGCGGTGTTCAGGCTCACCTTGTCCGCGCCGGCTCGCAGCAGGCGGTCGACGTCGCCGACCTCACGCACCCCACCGCCGACAGTGAGCGGGATGAACACCTGCTCGGCCGTGCGCCGCACCACGTCGAAGGTCGTCTCGCGGGAGTCGCTCGACGCCGTGATGTCGAGGAACACGAGCTCGTCGGCCCCTTCGGCGTCGTACACGCGGGCCATCTCCACCGGGTCACCCGCATCGCGCAGGTCGGTGAAGTTGACTCCCTTCACCACCCGACCGTTGTCCACGTCGAGGCATGGGATGACGCGTACGGCGACGCTCACTCGACGTGTCCCACGTCGGCATCCAGATGCGCCTCCAACTCGACCTCGACCAGCATCCCCGGTTCGAGCAACGCTGCGACGACGACCAGTGACGATGCGGGTGGGTGGGCCGCGAAGATCTCTCCGTGGGTTGTCGCCACCGCCTCGGCGTCCGACGGGTTGACGACGTACATGCGGGTGCGCACCACGTTCTCCGGGGCGCCACCAGCCCGGACCAGCGCGTCAAGCGCCACGCCAAAAGCCGCTCGAGTCTGCGCCGCCGCGTCGCCCGCATCCATCGCGGTGCAACCGCTCACCCAGACCTGTCGGTCCACCACTACCGCCCTGCAGTAGCCGAAGCGCTCCTCCCAAGGTCCGCCGCTGTGGATGCGTCTGGTGCTCACCGGACAGCCTCCAGTGCTTCGGCGAGGGTGAAAGCCCCTGCGTACAAGGCCTTTCCCACGATGGCACCCTCCACTCCGATCGGCACCAGCGCAGCCAGCGACTGCAGGTCGGCCAGGCTCGAGACGCCGCCCGAGGCCACCACGGGCTTGTCAGTCGCCGCGCAGACCGACCGCAGCAGGTCCAGGTTGGGACCGGTGAGCGTCCCGTCCCTCCGGACGTCGGTCAGCACGTAGCGCGCGCAGCCGTCGCGGTCGAGGCGGGCCAGCACGTCGAACAGCTCGCCCCCCTCCTGCGTCCACCCCCGCGCCGCCAGCGTGGTGCCCCGCACGTCGAGTCCGACCGCGATCCGCTCGCCGTACTCGCCGATCGCCTTCGCGCACCACACCGGGTCCTCCAGCGCGGCGGTGCCGAGGTTGACCCGCTCGCAGCCGGTCGCCAGCGCGGCACTCAGCGACTCGTCGTCCCTGATCCCGCCCGACAGCTCGACCTTGACGTCCAGCGCGCGCACGACGTCGGCGAGCAGCTCGCGGTTGCTGCCCCGGCCGAAGGCGGCGTCGAGGTCGACCAGGTGCACCCACTCCGCGCCGTCCTGCTGCCACTGCAGCGCGGCAGCCAGCGGGTCGCCGTACTCGGTCTCACTGCCTGCCTCGCCCTGCACCAGGCGCACCGCACGGCCGTCCGCGACGTCGACGGCCGGCAGCAGCTCGAGCCTGGCCATCAGTTCCTCCGGTCGAAGAGCAAGGTGACGAGAACGGGTACGGCGAGCGCGCTGATCAGCACGACGGTGAGGCGAGCGGCCCAGCCGTCGAGCAGGATCCACGACACGACAAGCACGCTGAGCATGACGAAGGCGACGGATGCGTCCTGGCGGCGACGACGCTGCGCCAGCATCGAGTCCGGCCGTCCGCGGCGGTCGTGCGGACGCCACCGTCGCATCAGAGCCGAGCGCCGGGTCTTGCGCGCCTGCGCCCGCTCGCGCCGGGCCGCGGCAGCATCGCGCTCGGCCTGTCGCGCGGCCCGACGCTCCGCTCGCTCCTTGCTCACAGACTCCGCCTCACAGATCCGGCCTCACAGTTCCCTGCGTCACAACGTCGCGACCCAGTTCGCCAACAACGCGGCACCGGCATCGCCTGACTTCTCGGGGTGGAACTGCGTCGCGGTCAACGCGCCGGCCT
Organism: Frankiaceae bacterium; assembly: GCA_030840515.1. Classification (GTDB taxonomy): domain Bacteria; phylum Actinomycetota; class Actinomycetes; order JAVEEJ01; family JAVEEJ01; genus JAVEEJ01. The sequence continues at coordinate 2,639 of JAVEEJ010000304.1, forward strand.
CCACCGCAGCGATGAACGGGTGGCCGTGCGTGCACCAGGTGGCCTCCGCTCCCATCGGTGCTGCCTCCGCGGCGTAGGAGTGCACGAAGTAGAAGCGCTCCTGCTCGACCCCGGCGAAGAGCACCGAGCCTGCTGGGGGCTCCACCGTGTTCCACCCCATATGCGGCACCACCGGCGCCTCGAGCCGGGCCACGATGCCGCGCAGCACACCCATCCCTTGCGTCCGCACGCCGTTCTCCACGCCTTCGGTGAACAGCACCTGCATGCCCACGCAGATCCCAAGCACCGGCCGCTGCCCGGACAGCCGCGCGCGGACCACCTCGTCTCCACCGACTGCGGCGATCCCTTCCATGCACGCGGCGAACGCCCCGACGCCGGGCACCACGAGCCCGTCGCAGCGCTGCGCCTCGTCACGATCGGAGGTGACGGAGACCTCCGCACCCGCGCGGACAAGGGCGCGCTCGGCGGAGCGCAGGTTGCCTGACCCGTAGTCGAGGACGACGACCCGCTTCACGCGGGGCTGCCACCGCGAGACTCAGCCACACCGAAAGACTCAGCCACACCGAACGAGTCAGCCACCGAGCGTCCCCTTCGTGCTCGGCACCCCGGCGCTGCGGGGATCGAGCGCAACAGCGTCACGCAGTGCACGGGCCACGGCCTTGAACTGCGCCTCCACCACGTGGTGCGCGTTGCGACCGGACCGCACGTCCACGTGCAGGCAGATCTGCGCCGATGCGGTGAACGACTCCCAGATGTGCTTGGTCAGTGTCGTGTCATAGCTGCCGATGAGCTCGACGATCTCGGGCTCGGAATGCACCAGGTAGGGCCGGCCGGACAGATCCACGGCCGCCTGCACCAGCGTCTCGTCGAGTGGCACGAGCGCGTCGCCGAAGCGACGGATGCCGGACTTGTCACCGAGCGCCTCGCGGAGCGCCTGGCCCAGCGCGATCGCGGTGTCCTCGACCGTGTGGTGGGCGTCGACCTCGAGGTCGCCGTCGGTGCGCACGGTCAGGTCGAAGCCACCGTGCTTGCCGAGCTGGCCCAGCATGTGGTCGAAGAACGGCACGCCGGTGCTGACGTCGACGCTCCCCACGCCGTCGAGGTCGAGCTCGACGAGGACCTTCGACTCCTTGGTCTCGCGCTCGACGCGCGCTGTCCTGGTCACGACGGGATCCTCCCAGACGCCCGGCACCCCAGAGTTGTCAGTGCCTGCGCGCGCCCCCACCCTCTGAGCCACTGACAACTTCGTCGAGCGCGGCCAGGAACGCGTCGCCCTCCCGAGGCAGACCCGCGGTGACGCGCAGCCAGCCGGCCAGGCCGACGTCGCGCACGAGCACTCCGTGGTCGACGAGGCCCTGCCACACCGCCCGGGCGTCGGTGAACTCACCGACGAGCAGGAAGTTCGCGTCGCTGTCCACCACCTCATGGCCGCGCGAACGGAGCTCGACAGTGAGGCGTTCGCGCTCGGCGCGCACCTTCGCCACGGTGGCCAAGGTGTCGTCGGTGTGCCGGAGCGCCGCCAGCGCAGCTGCCTGGGTCAGCGCCGACAGGTGATAGGGCAGCCGGACCAGGTGCAGCGCGTCGACAACGGCGGGGTCGGCGGCGAGGTAGCCGACGCGCGCCCCGGCGAAGGCGAACGCCTTCGACATGGTCCGGGTCACCACAAGTCGCGGCCGTCCGGGGAGCAACTCCAGGGCCGAAGGTGCCGAGGAGAACTCCGCATATGCCTCGTCCACCACCACCATGCCCGGCGCCGCGTCGACGAGCTCGGCCAGCAGGCTGGTGTCGAGCGGGACACCGGTGGGGTTGTTCGGCGAGCACAGGAAGAGCAGGTCGGGAGCTGTCCGCCGTACTCGCTCCACCGCCTCACTGCTCAGGCCATGCCTGATGTCCTGCTCGGCTGCCACCCAGGCCGTTCCCGTCGACAGCGCGATGAGCCGGTGCATCGAGTAGGACGGCTCGAACCCGAGCGCCGTGCGCCCTGGGCCGCCGAACGCGAGCAGCAGGTGCTGGAGCACCTCGTTGGAGCCGTTGGCAGCCCACACGCGCGAGGCGTCGAGGCCGTGGCCCAGGTAGTCGGCGAGTCGCGCCCGCAGCTCGGTGGCCTCCCGGTCGGGGTAGCGGTTGAGCCGGGTCGCGGCGCGCAGCACGGAGGTGCTCATGTCTTCGACGAGCATCGGAGGCGGCGGCCACGGGTTCTCGTTCGTGTTCAGCTTCACGGGCACGTCGAGCTGAGGGGCGCCGTAGGGCGACAGGCCGCGCAGGTCGTCACGGATCGGCAGGTCGTCCATCGAGGTCATTTCAGCCTCACCTGGACTGCCTCGACATGGGCCGCGAGGTCCTCGGCACCGCCCAGCGCGGTGATGTGGTCGCCGACGGCGGCAAGCGCATCGCGGCTGTAGTCGACGACGTGGATCCCGCGCAGAAACGTCTGCACGGACAGCCCGCTGGAGTGCCGCGCCGTGCCGCCCGTCGGCAGCACGTGGTTGGACCCGGCCAGGTAGTCGCCGAGTGAGACGGGCGAGTAGGCACCGACGAAGACCGCGCCCGCGTTGCGCACCCTGGCCGCGTCGCCGCGCGCGTCCCGCGTGATCACCTCGAGGTGCTCCGCCGCCCACGCGTCGACCACGTCCAGCCCTTGTGTGATGTCGGCGACCAGGACGTGCGCCGACTGTCCCCGCAGTGCTGCGAGCACCCGCTCCCGGTGCCGGGTGGTGGCGACCTGGCGCTCCAGCTCGACGTCGACGGCGTCGAGGAGTTCCACCGAGTCGCTCACCAGCAGGCAGGCCGCGTTGGGGTCGTGCTCGGCCTGAGCGATGAGGTCCGCCGCGACGTAGGCAGCAGGCGCCGTCTCGTCGGCCAGGATCGCGATCTCGGTGGGGCCGGCCTCCGAGTCGATGCCAACGACTCCCTTCACCAGTCGCTTGGCCGCCGCGACGTACACGTTCCCGGGACCGGTGATGAGGTCGACCGGTGGGCAGCTCGCGGTGCCGTAGGCGAGCATCGCAACGGCTTGGGCGCCGCCCACCGCGTAGACCTCCTCGACTCCGAGCAAGGCGCAGGCGGCGAGTACGGCGGGGTGCGGGAGCCCGTCGTTGTCTCGTTGCGGTGGCGAGCACACCGCGAGGGATCCGACCCCGGCGACCTGCGCGGGGACGACGTTCATCACGACGCTCGACGGATAGGCGACCAGACCGCCCGGGACGTAGAGGCCGACCCTTCCGACGGCGACCCAGCGCTCGGTGACCACAGCCCCAGGAGCCACGTCGACCGAGACATCGGACCGGCGTTGCGCCTCGTGCACACGGCGCGCGCGGCTCGCGGCTTCCTCCAGCGCTGCCCGAACCTGGGACGGGAGTGCGGCCAGTGCCGCCCGCAAGGCCGCGACCGGCACGCGGAGGTCAACGAGCTCCACCCCGTCGAAACGCGCCGTCAGCTCGCGCACTGCCGCGTCGCCCCGATCGCGCACCGCTTCGACGACCGGACGCACCACGTCGGTGGCTGCGTCCACGTCCAGCGCTGCCCTGGGCAGCACAACCCGCGGGTCCGCGGTGGACCCACGCAGGTCGATCCGGCGCAGCATGAGCGGCGAGCCTACCGACGCGGACGGGCCCCACCGCCGGTCGCCATAGGGTCAACCGAGACTTCCCCCGCGCAGCACCCACCGGCAACCGATCACCCGTCCCCGGACCGAGGAGACAGACGTGGAGCTCCGGCTCGACACGACGAAAGCCGTGCTCCAGATCCGTGGCGACGGGCCTGCGCTGTCGGCAGCCGCGGGCCGAGCCGGTCTCGAGGCACCCGTACCGACCTGCCCCGGGTGGACGGCGCGCGACCTCGTCGGCCATGTGGGCTCCGTCTACCACCGCGCGGCGGCGGTGGTGCGCGACGGCCTGCGCGAGCCTGCTCCGAGCGTCCAGCCCCCGGCCGAGGACCTGATCGCCTGGTATGACGCCGCGCACGCGGACCTGGTCACGGCGCTGCGCACGAGTGACCTGACGCGCGAGGTGTACGCCTTCGTCGGCCCCCAGCCGGCGTCGTGGTGGGCCCGCCGCATCGCTCACGAGACCGTGGTGCACCGCGCGGACGCCGAGCTGGCCGCCGGTGCCGCTCCGCCCCGCGTTGATGCCGTGGTCGCGGTTGACGGGATCGACGAGGTGTTGACGTTGTTCCTCAGCCGGGCCCCGGCTTCGGCGCTGTCAGGTCAGAGCGTCGCGGTGCACACGCCGGACGAGCGCTGGCACGTGACACTCAGCCCGCAGGGTGCCGTCGTGCAGCGCGGCTCGGACGCGCCCGCCGACGGACTGATCGCCGGAACGCCCTCCCACGTGCTCTACCACCTCTGGGGACGGCTGCCCGCCGATGAGGTGGACGAGCGCGGCGACGCGACGGCCAGAGCGGCGCTGCGAACCGCGCTGCGTCAGGCGACCGGCGGCTGAGCAGGCGCCGGACGCCGTCCGGCGGTCACTGTGAGCAGCGCCAGCGAGGCTGCGGCCGGCCACGCGAGCAGCACACCCTTGGCCCGCAGCTGCAGGTAGGCCGAACCCCTCGTGCCGACCTTGGCCACGTCCCGTAGCTGGGCGTAGGACTCATAGCCCAACCGGTGCCCGACCTTCATGGCGATGAGGGCAGCGAGTACGCCGCCCACGGCGAGGCCGATCGCGACGCCGGGTGCGTGCCGACGGCCGATGAGCGCCGCGGCGACGCCACAGGCCACTCCGACGAGCAGCGCGATGACGAGGAACGACCCGTCGGCGGCAACGAAGGCCTTGGTCTCCGGCATCTGCAGGTCGATGCCCTGCGCCACCTTGACCACGGCGACCCGCGGGGCCAGCGCACCCCACAGCAGGCCGACCGGCGCGCCGAGCAGCACGAGCACAGCCGTCGTGACGAGGGCCGCCCACGCGTCAGAGAGCTTGAGCCGCTCCTTGGTGACAGTCGGGGGACGGTAGACCGGTTGGGTCGCCCAGGGGTTGTCACTCATCGCAGCCATCCCGGCTCAGACATCGTCAAGGCTCATCCAGACGAGGATGTCGAGGATGCGCAGCGGGGTGAGCTCTGCGCCGCGCTCCCTGCGGGCCACATCGCGCAGCTCAGCCAGCGCCGCCGCCTCGGCTTGGAGGTCCGCGCGCATGTGCCGCAGCAGGATGGCCATGAACTCGCGCCACTCACGGTGGGCGTCGCGGTGGATCGCCCCCTCGGCCGTGTAGGCGGCGTAGATCCTCGAGTCGTAGAGCGGCACCAGGTCCGGGCGCTTGCGATGCAGCACCTTGCTGAGGATGGTTCCCTTCACACCCTTGCGCCTGTACGCCTCGCGATCCACCACGGCAAAGAGCGCCGCGACGGCGTCGATGTCGTCGTCGGTCGCGTCCTGTAGGCCCACCGGCGGCAGCGTCGCGACGGCGGCGAGCTCAGGCAGCAGGTCGAACAGCAGCCGGTATCGCGGGACGTCGATGTGGGCGCCGAGCAGCACCGGTGCGACCAGGTCGCTGCCCACGAGTTCCACCGACCCGTTCGTGACCAGGGTGTCGTAGGACGGCCAGGCGTAGCCACCGGCCGGGTCGAGGTACCGCAGCAGGAGGGGCTCGGCCTCATCGATCGGCAGCGTCCCACCGCAGAGCTTGAGTGACGTCACCGGCCCATCCTGCCCTGCGCTCAGGCCGAGGCCGCCCCAGCCCTGCCCGACGCGCGGGGCTGACGCCACAGGTAGATGCCGCCGGCGAGCATCCAGAGCCAGAACAGAGGAACACCGAGCTGCAATGCCAAACCGGTCGAGCGCAGGGCCCCGTCCTCGCCCCCGGAACCCGCCAGGAGCACACCGCCTGCCATCATCAACGTCCCGGACAGCAGCCCCACGACGCTGATCCAGAGCGGGAAACGACGCGAGGTCAGCATCGCGGCCGACGCCGCAGCGACCGAAACTCCCAGCGCGGCCACGACGGTGTTGAACAGCAGACCTGCCACCGCGTCCAGTGCCACGACGACGGAGTCGTCGACAGTGGCTGCGGAGGTCGCGTGGCTGGTCCCTGCGATGAGGGCCACCTCGACCACCTCGACCGCGATGCTGACGCCCATCACGACGACGGCCCAGTCGGCGAGCGCCTGGTGTCGCACACCGCGCAGAGCCTGCCGCGCACCAAGAACGATCAGGATCCGCCCCATGAGAACGACCGCGCACCAGCCGGCGATGAAGCCCGCACCTCGCGCGTGTCCCTGATACAGGCTCACGATCGTCGACGAAGCCGTCTTCCCTAGTTCTGAGGGCCCGGTGTCACCGGCGGGGATGATGGCCACCCACTCCAGCAGGTACAACACGGCCCCGACGAGCATCAAGCGATTACCGTTGACAGCCTCGCGCTCGCGCATGACCCCTCCCGTGCCCGGAGGCGCTCCCCGGAGCGCCGACACGCTACGCCCCAGAAGCGCTTCGCCGCAGCGAGCACCTGATGCACCGCACCGCCGTGGGCAGGGCTTCGAGGCGAGCCGGCTCGATCGGTTGGCCGCAGTCCTCGCACACGCCGTACTCGCCCGCGGCCAGACGCGCCTCAGCGGCATCGACCTCGCGCAGCCGGCGTCGCATAGCGTCGCTCAGGGCCGACACCTGAGCGCGCTCGAACCCGATGGTCGCCCCCTCCGGGTCGTGCTCGTCGTCGGCGTTGGAACCTTCGGCGGCCCTGACGATGTCGTCGAACTGGGCACCTAGTGAGGCGATCTGAGCCAGCGCGTCCGCGCGCAGCGCACGGAGCCGCGCCGCAACGACCTCGGCCGGCTCAGCCCGGGATGCCGCCTCAGCCAGGGGTGCTGGCGTCGTCGTTGCCCGGCGCGACGGTGACCTTGTCCCTGATCTGGCCGTCGCGGCCCTTGACGATGAGCTCGCCGCCGCCGAGGTTGCGCACGATGTCGCGGCCACGGTCGATGGCCTGCTGCTGCGTGTCGAGCAGATCCGAGACGCGTTCCCGGTTCTCGCGCTCCACGGCCCAGCCGCCTTCGGGGTACTCCACAACCCAACGGTCGTTCTCCACGCGATGTCCTCTCCTCGAGTCCCGCTTCTCGAGAGGCCCTACCCGCTCATCCGCGGCTGACCCGTCAGGCAACCGCGCCCGGGCCGAGCAGCTGCTTGAGGTCGCCGTAGAGCGCGGGCGTCGTCGCGACCCGTAGCCGCTCGTCGAGGCGCATCACCGTTGTCTTGCCGGCGGAGGTGAGCTGCAGGTGGACCTCGACGACGCCGGGGTGCTCCGCCAGCACCTCCTTGAGCCGCTCGACCAGCGGCGGCGTGCACCGGACCGCGGGGATCGTCACCACGAGCGGACCGCGCGGGCCGTCGGCGGTGCCCAAGTCAGGTACTGACAGCTCTGAGGCCATCAGCCGCGGGACGTCCTCGCGCTTGTCGAGCCGACCCTTCACCAGGACCACCGCGTCCTCGGCCAGGTGCGGTCCGATGAGCTGATAGGTCGCCGGGAAGCACATCACATCGATCGCGCCCGCAAGGTCTTCGAGGGTGACGATGGCCCAGGGGCTGCCCTGCTTCGTCATCTTCCGCTGGATGCCGGTGATGAGGCCGCCGACGGTGACCACCGAGCCGTCCTGGCGCTGCTCGTCCTCCAGCAGTGCAGCCAACGTGCAGTCCGTCGCCGCCGCGAGCACGTGCTCGACGCCGAACAGCGGGTGGTCGCTGACGTAGAGGCCCAGCATCTCCCGCTCGTAGGCGAGCAACAGGGTCTTGTCCCACTCACCGACCGGGATCGTCATGTCGAGGCCGAACGCGGGCGTGTCGTCCTCACCACCGCCGCCGAACAGGTCGAACTGGCCGATGGCCTCCGCGCGCTTGGTCTCCATGACCGCTTCGACCGCGGACTCGTGTACGGCGAGCAACCCCCGCCGGCTATGACCGAGCGAGTCGAAGGCGCCGGCCTTGATGAGCGACTCGACCGTGCGCTTGTTGCAGGCGACCCCGTCGACCTTGGTCAGGTAGTCGGCGAAGTCTCCGAAGCGGCCCTTGGACTTGCGCGAGGCGACGACCGACTCGACGACGTTGCCACCGACGTTGCGGATGGCGGACAGCCCGAAGCGGATATCGGTGCCCCGCGGGGTGAAGTTGGCGTCCGACTCGTTGACGTCGGGCGGCAGCACCTTGATCCCCATGCGCCGGCACTCATTGAGGTAGAGGGCGCTCTTGTCCTTGTCGTCGCGGACCGAGGTCAGCAGCGCAGCCATGTACTCCGCGGGGTAGTTGGCCTTGAGGAAGGCGGTCCAGTAGCTGACCAACCCATAGCCGGCGGTGTGTGCCCGGTTGAACGCGTAGTCGGAGAACGGGACGAGGATGTCCCACAGCGTCTTGACGGCCCGCTCGCTGTAGCCGTTGGCGAGCATCCCGTCGCGGAAGGGGACGTACTCCTTGTCGAGGATCTCCTTCTTCTTCTTGCCCATGGCGCGGCGGAGCAGGTCAGCGGCGCCGAGGCTGTAGCCCGCGAGCTTCTGCGCGATGGCCATGACCTGCTCCTGGTACACGATCAACCCGAACGTGTCGCCGAGCACGTCGACGAGCGGCTCCTCGAGCTCCGGGTGGATCGGCACCACCGGCTTGCGGCCGTTCTTGCGGTCGGCGTAGTCGTTGTGCGCGTTGGCGCCCATCGGACCGGGTCGGTAGAGCGCGCCGACGGCGGAGATGTGCTCGAAGGTGGTCGGCACCATCGAGCGGAGGAGCGCCCGCATGCCGCTCCCCTCCATCTGGAAGACACCGAGCGTGTCGCCGCGGGCCAGCAGCTCGTAGGTCCTGCGGTCGTCCAGCGACAGGGTCTCGAGCACGACGGTCTCGTGCCTGTTGTTCTGGATGTGCTCCAGGCAGTCGTCGAGGACCGTGAGGTTGCGCAACCCGAGGAAGTCCATCTTGAGCAGGCCCAGCGACTCGCATGCGCCCATGTCGAACTGCGTGATGATCGCGCCGTCTTGGTCGCGGCGCTGGATCGGGATGACGTCGAGCAGTGGCTCCTTGGACAGGATCACTCCCGCCGCGTGCACACCCCACTGCCGCTTGAGCCCCTCGAGGCCCTTCGCCGTGTCGACGACGCGCTTCGCGTCGGGATCGCTCTCGTAGAGGGCACGAAACTCTCCAGCCTCGCCGTAGCGAGGGTGCGACGGGTCGAAAACTCCGGCGAGCGAGATGTCCTTGCCCATCACGGGCAAGGGCAGTGCCTTGGTGATCTTCTCCCCGACGACGAACGGATAGCCGAGCACACGCGCGGCGTCCTTCACGGCAGCCTTGGCCTTGATGGTGCCGTAGGTGATGATCTGGGCGACCCGCTCCTCGCCGTAGGTCTCCGTGGCGTAGCGGATCATGTCGCCGCGGCGGCGCTCGTCGAAGTCGAGGTCGATGTCGGGCATGGAGATGCGGTCGGGATTCAGGAACCGCTCGAACAGCAGCTTGTGCTCGATGGGGTCGAGCTCGGTGATGCGCAGTGCCCAGGCGACCACCGACCCCGCCGCCGACCCGCGACCGGGACCTACCCGGATGCCGTTCTCCTTGGCATATCGGCACAGGTCGGCCGTGACGAGGAAGTAGCCGGGGAAGCCCATCTGGCAGATGACGTCGCACTCGTAGGACGCCTGCTTCACGTGGGCTTCCGGCACGTTGCCGTTGAACCGCCGGTCGAGGCCGATCGCCACCTCGGCGCGGAGGAACGACTCCTCGGTGAGTCCCTCGGGCACCGGGAACCGCGGCATGAGGTCCTGGTTCTCGGTGAAGCTGATGTTGCACCGCTCCGCGATCGCCAGCGTGTTGTCGCACGCCTCCGGGAAGTCGCGCCAGACGTGACGCATCTCCTCTGGTGACTTCAGGTAGTAGGAGTGACCGTCGAGCTTAAAGCGGTTGGGGTCGGCCATCGTCTTGCCGGTCTGGACGCAGAGCAGCACCTCGTGCGCGTCGGCGTCCTTGGCGTAGGTGTAGTGCAGGTCGTTGGTCGCGACGAACGGCAACCCGATCTCGCGGGCGAGCTTGATCAGGTCCTCGCGGGTCTGCCGCTCGATGGCGATGCCATGGTCCATCAGCTCGACGTAGAAGTTGCCGGCGCCGAAGATGTCCTGGTAGTCGCTGGCCGCCTGCTTGGCCTGGTCGTACTTGTTCTGCTGGAGCAGCCGGTTGACCTCACTCGACGGGCAGCCCGTGGTGGCGATGAGGCCCGCGCCGTACTGCGACAAGAGCTCGCGGTCCATCCGCGGCTTGTAGTAGTAGCCCTCGAGGCTGGCCAGCGAGGACAGCCGGAAGAGGTTGTGCATGCCGGTGTTGTTCTCCGACAGCAGCGTCATGTGGGTGTACATCTCGCCGGGGTTGTCCTCGCCGACAGACCCGCTGCCCACGGCCGCGCGGCGCCGCTCGAAGCGCGACCCTGGCGCCAGGTAGGCCTCGATCCCGATGATGGGCTTGACCCCGACCGCGGTCGCCTTCTTCCAGAAGTCGAAGGCGCCGAAGACGTTGCCGTGGTCGGTCATCGCGATCGCCGGCATGCCCATGCGTGAGGTCTCCGCGAACAGGTCCCCGAGCCGGGCTGCGCCGTCGAGCATGGAGTACTCGGTGTGCACGTGCAGGTGCACGAACGAGTCGCTCACGCCCGCCACTCCTCTTCCGGGACCCTCAGGTCACGCCCAGTCCTGCGGCGCCGGACCGGGGGAAGACGGCCTGACCACGCACACACCTGCACAGCGGGAGCGAGCCTAACCGCCAGCTCCGACCGTCCCGGGCCGGACACGCGGACTGCGGCGCAGCGGTCAGCAGGATGTGGCGTCGCCCGCAGGCTCAGGGCGCCCCTGGGCCCACCGTGGGCTCCACGCCCTGGACCTCGGGGCGCAGCGGTCGGAACTCGAGCAGCCCGGTCTGGGCGCCCGGCGGGGCCGGGTCGATGAGCCTGATCCCGGGACGG
>JAVEEJ010000031.1 GCA_030840515.1 Frankiaceae bacterium
TACCCGCTTCGCTGTCGTGGCGTCCGCGCTCGCGGGACCTGCTCTGCACTCTCGGCCAGCTTGGCGGCGCCCGCCGGTGACAGCAGCGCCCGGAGCACCGCTTGCAGCTGGTCGATCTGGCTCGTCATCAGGCTGAGCCGACCACGCAGGTCGGCGTCGTTGGCGGCACTCGCGCCCATCGCCAGAGACCGCACGGTCGCGATGTCGTTCTGCAGCAGACTCACCACCGCCTGGTCGACCTGCTCCTGACGCTCCTCGAGCTGGGCGGTGCGCCTGGCAGCCTCGGCGTGGAGCGCGTATGCCTTGGCGTTCTGGATCGCGGCACCGACGATGGGCCCGATGTGCAGCAGCAGCAGCCGCTGTTCGTCCGACCACGCGTCGGGGTCGGGTGAGTCGACCTGGATCAGTCCGATCGCGTGGCCGTCGGCCATCAGCGGGACGCCGAGGTAGGAGCGCACACCACCGGGCGAGACGTTCGCTTGGCGGCGCTCTGCGGGGACCGCGGGGTCGGCCAGCACGTCGGCGATGTAGACCGGGCGCTCGGTGAGGATCACGCGGCCACCGACGGTGGAGCCGAGCGGGATGCGCAGGGCAAGCACGTCCGCTGGCGCAGCCGGTTCGGTCGCCGCCATCCGGATCCAGCCCTCGTCATCGAGCAGCTGGATCGACCCACCGCCGAACGGCAGGATCCTCCGCAGACCGTCGAAGGTTGCGCTGAGCACATCCTCGAGATCTCGACGGGCGGTGACGCTGCGAGCGAGCTCGAGCACCAGCCGGTGACCCGACCCGACGTCAGCCAACGTTCCTCCAGTCAAGCGTGCCCGGACAAAAGGGTCACGAACACCACCATTACACCGGCTCTCAGCGGCAGCGGCCATGGCCCGATCTGACTAAAGCCGTGCCCTAGGGTCGCTGTCGTGCCAGCAGCGCAGAGCGTCGAGAGCAGCGTGCAGCTCGACCCGACCTGGGAGATCGGCGGCAACCCGCACGGTGGCTACCTGCTGCGGCACCTGGCGGCATCCGCCCTTGATGAGGAGCATCCGGACCCGCTCGCCGTCAGTGCCCACTTCCTGAGCCCGCCGAAGTCAGGCCCCGTCGTCGTCCAGGCCACCCGGCTGCGCACGGGGCGCCGGGTTGCCACGACCGCCACGCAGCTGTCGAGCACGACGGGCGTGCATGTGGCCGCACTCGTCACGGCCTCGCGCGTCGGTGACTCTGATGAGCCCGCGCGCTTCTCACGCCCTCCGCTGGAGGGGCTTCCGGCACCGGAGGACTGCCCGCGCGCACCATCGGAGGCTCCGACGAACGACTTCCGCGTCGGCCACCTGGACCACGTAGACGTGCGCTGGGACCCGGCCTGCCTCGGGTGGGTGATGGGCAAGCCCTCGGGACAGGCCGAGTTCCGGGGCTGGATCCGCCGCGACGACCAGCGTGACGCCGACCTGCTGGACCTGCTCGTCTTCGCGGACTCGATGGCGCCCACGACCTATGACGTGGGCATCGCCGGGTGGGCGCCGACGCTGGAGCTCTCCGTGCTGCTCAGGGCGCGTCCGGCGCCGGGCTGGCTGCAGATCCGCCAGCGCACCACGCTCATCGCCGGCGGCTGGCTCGACGAGGACTGCGACATCTGGGACTCGACCGGGCGGCTTGTGGCGCAGGCGCGCCAGCTGGCGGGCTACCGCGAGGCCTGACCAGGAGGTCGCCGTACTCGCCCTCTCTGGCGATCTTGACGTTCTCAGCGTTCCTCGCGGCGTGCCATCGGCGAGGCGTGCTGACAACGTCAAGATCGCGCCACGAAGGAGGGTGCGAGTACGACGGGCAGTGGATCGGAACTGCGGGAGGTCAGGCGCTCTTCTCGCGGCGCTCGCGCTTGGGCGTCGCCGGCTCGCGCGGGACGAGGGTCGGGTTGACGTTCTCGAGCACAACCTCGCGAGTCACGACGACCTTGGCGACGTCCTTGCGGCTCGGCACGTCGTACATGACCGAGAGCAGGACCTCTTCCATGATCGCGCGCAGCCCGCGGGCGCCGGTGCCGCGCAGGATCGCTTGGTCGGCCACCGCCTCGAGGGCGTCCTCGGTGAACTCCAGCTCCACCCCGTCGAGCTCGAAGAGCTTGCGGTACTGACGCACCAGCGCGTTCTTGGGCTCGGTGAGGATCCGGATCAGCGCCTCACGGTCGAGGTTGTGGACGCTGGTCAGCACCGGGAGGCGGCCGATGAACTCCGGGATCATCCCGAACTTGAGCAGGTCCTCCGGCATGACGTCCCCGAAGACGTCGGTGCGGCTGATCTCGGCCTTGGAGCGGATGGTGGCTCCGAAGCCGACGCCCTTGGCGCCCGCGCGCTGCTCGATGATCTTGTCCAGGCCGGCGAAGGCTCCGCCGACGATGAACAGCACGTTGGTGGTGTCGATCTGGATGAACTCCTGGTGCGGGTGCTTGCGCCCGCCCTGCGGCGGCACGGAAGCGGTGGTGCCCTCGAGGATCTTCAGCAGCGCCTGCTGCACTCCCTCGCCGGAGACGTCACGGGTAATCGAGGGGTTCTCCGACTTGCGGGCAATCTTGTCGACCTCGTCGATGTAGATGATCCCCGTCTCGGCCTTCTTGACGTCGTAGTCAGCGGCCTGGATCAGCTTGAGCAGGATGTTCTCGACGTCCTCGCCGACGTAGCCGGCTTCGGTGAGCGCGGTCGCGTCGGCGATCGCGAACGGGACGTTGAGCATCTTGGCGAGGGTCTGCGCGAGGAGGGTCTTGCCGCAACCGGTGGGGCCGAGCAGCAGGATGTTGGACTTGGCCAGCTCGACCGGGTCCTTGTCGCCGGAGCGCTCACCGGCCTGGACCCGCTTGTAGTGGTTGTAGACCGCCACCGACAGGGCCTTCTTGGCCGGCTCCTGGCCGATCACGTACGAGTCGAGGAACTCGTAGATCTCCTTGGGCTTGGGCAGCTCGTCCCACTGGAGGTCGGAGGCCTCGGAGAGCTCTTCCTCGATGATCTCGTTGCACAGGTCGATGCACTCGTCGCAGATGTAGACGCCCGGGCCGGCGATCAGCTTCTTGACCTGCTTCTGGCTCTTCCCGCAGAAAGAGCACTTGAGCAGGTCACCGCCATCACCGATGCGAGCCACCCGCAACACTCCTTAGAACCAGGCCCCGGGCGTCCCCGCGGCGATGAAACGGTATCGCGAGAAACGCCCGGGTGGGCGCTGCTCGCGACAATCTGCCCCGGCGCGGCGGGGGTGCCGCGCTCGGTTTGTGCCTCGCTCACCCGAACGGCTCAACCGCCCGGGCCACGCTCAAACGGTGGATCTTCCGGCGGTGGGCTTAAACGGTGGAGAGCTTGCGGGAGGAGATGACCTCGTCGATGAGCCCGTAGGCGACCGCTTCCTCGGCGGTGAGGATCTTGTCCCGCTCGATGTCCTTGCGGACGAGGTCCTCAGCCCGGCCCGTGTGGCGCGAGAGCATGTTCTCCAGGAGGGCGCGCATCCGCATGATCTCCCTGGCCTGGATCTCGATGTCGCTCGACTGGCCCTCACCGCCGCCCGAGGGCTGGTGGATGAGGATGCGGCTGTTCTCGAGCGCGAACCGCTTGCCCTTGGTCCCGGCCGCGAGCAGCACGGCGGCGGCGCTGGCCGCCTGACCCATGCAGTAGGTCTGGATGTCGGGCCGGACGAACTGCATCGTGTCGTAGATCGCCGTCAGCGCGGTGAACGAGCCGCCCGGCGAGTTGATGTAGATGAAGATGTCGCGGTCCGGGTCCTCCGCCTCGAGGCAGAGCAGCTGGGCCATGACGTCGTTGGCGCTGGCGTCGTCGATCTGCACGCCGAGGAAGATGATCCGCTGCTCGAAGAGCTTGTTGTAGGGGTTGGTCTCCTTGATGCCGTAGGACGTCCGCTCGATGAACGACGGGAGGACGTAGCGGCTCTGAGGCGTGAGCTGGCTCATGTCGGTCGTCCTCTCAGTTCCTGGTGCCGGCGCCGGCCGGGACCTCGGCGGCACCCTGCACGACGTGGTCGACGAATCCGTAGTCCTTCGCCTCGTCGGCGGTGAACCAGCGGTCGCGGTCGGAGTCGGTCTCGATCTGCTCGATCGACTGACCCGTGTGGTGCGCGATGCGCTCCTGCATGACGCGCTTCGTGTAGAGCATCTGCTCGGCCTGGATCGCGATGTCGCTCGCGGTGCCCCCGATGCCGCCTGACGGCTGGTGCATCATGATCCGCGCGTGCGGCAGGGAGTAGCGCTTGCCCGCGGCGCCCGCGCAGAGCAGGAACTGACCCATGGATGCCGCCAGGCCCATCGCCACCGTGCCGACGTCGTTGGAGACGAACTGCATCGTGTCGTAGATCGCCATGCCCGCACTGACGCTGCCGCCGGGTGAGTTGATGTAGAGCCAGATGTCGCGGTGCGGGTCCTCCGCCGCCAGCAGCATCAGCTGGGCGCAGATCAGGTTGGCGATGTTGTCCTCGACCTGCGAGCCCAAGAAGATGATCCGCTCGCGGAGCAGCCGCTCGAACACGTTGTCGTTGAGGTTCATCGCGCCGGACGCGCGCATCTGCACGCTCAGCGGCTCAGCCGGGCTGATGATCGGGTCCACAGGTGTCATCTCCTCGGATGCTCTTCAGACTGCAGGGGTGGCGCTTGTTGAGGACACTAACCCTCAGTGAACGCCGTCAACTCCCCTACGGCACACCTGTTCGCCCTAGGCGCAAGCCCCGAGGCGGGGCGAGTACGGCGCTCCTGGGTTCGCAGCGCGCGGCGTACTCGCCGTTCAGACGCCTGCGCCCGCGTCCTCGGCGAGCTTGCCGAGATCCACCGGATTGCCTGACGCGTCCGTGACCGAGGCGGCCTCGAGGACGTGCGCCAGCGCCTTGCCGCGGCGGACCTCGGCGACCAGGTCGGGAAGGTGGCCGTGCTCGACCATGTGCTGGGCGTAGGCGTCAGGGGTGACGCCGCTGCGCTGGGCGCGCCGGACGATTTGGTCCATGAGCTCGTCCTGGGCGACACCGATCTCCTCGGCGTCCGCGACCGCGTCCAGCACCAGCTGGGCCTTGACCGCCTCGGTGGCGCCGCTGCGGATCTCCTCCGTCAGCTGCTCCTCCGTGGTGCCCTCGCTCTCGAGGTAGGCGTCGCGGGTGATGCCGTATTGGTCGAGCTGGGACTGGATCGACTGCTCGCGCCACTGCACCTCGGTGGCGACGAAGCCCTCCGGGAGCGGCAGCTCGACGGCAGCGAGCAGCGCCTCGAGAGCCTTGTCGCGGGCCTCCACTCCCTGCTGCAGGCGCTTGACGCGCTCGATCCGCTCGCGGATGTCCGTGCGCAGCTCGTCGAGGGTGTCGAACTCGCTCGCGGTGGTGGCGAACTCGTCGTCGAGCTCTGGCAGCCGCTTCGTCTTGACGGTCTTGACCGTGACCGTGACGTCGGCCACCTGGTCGGCGTGCTCGCCGGCGACGAGCTTGGTGGCGAAGGTGCGGGAGTCGCCCTCGCTCATGCCCACGAGCTGGTCGTCGATCCCCGGCACCAAGCCGTCCGTGCCCACCTCGTAGCTCAGGCCCGTGGCGCTGGCGCCCTCGACCGGCTCGCCATCGACGGTGGCGACGAGATCTATGGAGACGAAGTCGCCGGTCTGGGCGGGCCGGTTGGCGCCCTGAAGGACGGCGAAGCGGTCGCGCATCGTCGCGATCTGCTCGTCGATCTCCGCGTCGCTCGCAACCGCGTCCTCCACCGACACCTTGATGCTCGCGAAGTCCGGCAGCGTGACCTCGGGGCGAACCTCGACCTCAGCGGTGAAGGTGAGCTTCTCGCCGTCGGTGAACTCCGTGACGTCGATGTCGGGTCGGCCCAGGATGCGCACCGCGTTGTCCTCGACGGCCTGACCGTAGAAGTGCGGGATCGCCTCGTTGACCGCCTCTTCGAGCACCGTCCCGCGCCCGATGCGCTGGTCGATGATCCCCGGCGGCACCTTGCCCGGACGGAAGCCCGGGATCTTCACCTGCGAGCCCAGCTTCTTGTACGCGCTGGCCAGAGAGGGCTCGAGCTCGGCGAACGGGACCTCGACGGTCAGCTTGACCTTGGTGGGGCTCACGGACTCGACGGCGGACTGCACGGACGCACTGCTCCTCGATGGCGGGGACGTTCGGGGATTGCTCGTCGGG
This sequence comes from Frankiaceae bacterium, assembly GCA_030840515.1. Taxonomy (GTDB): domain Bacteria; phylum Actinomycetota; class Actinomycetes; order JAVEEJ01; family JAVEEJ01; genus JAVEEJ01. The sequence continues at coordinate 6,148 of JAVEEJ010000031.1, forward strand.
GCGGGGAGACTCGAACTCCCGATCTCCTGCTCCCAAAGCAGGCGCGCTAGCCACTACGCTACGCCCCGCGGTGACCGCCGGAGTCTAGAGGACTTACGGTTGGAAGCCTCGCGGGCGTAGCTCAATGGTAGAGCCACAGATTTCCAATCTGTTGACGGGAGTTCGATTCTCCTCGCCCGCTCAGGGCCGGGGATCAGAGTCGCGTCTTGAGGAATCCGCCTCGGCGTGCCGTTCGACGCCGATGACAGTTTGCGCAGACGACATCGCACTTTTCGATCTCACGCAGCACCTCTACGAACGGGACCCTTTCTCGCTGCCGCCTTCGCGATGTACTTGCGTCTGTTTCGCTCGTAGTGCTCCTTCCTGTAGTCCGCTTGACACGCGCGGCAGTAGGGCTGAAGCTCCGCACCCTTCGCGGCGAAGTCGGCGTGCGGCTTGAGCTCGCGACACTTGGCACATCGACGCATGGACCCAGCGTGGCTCCGAAGCGAACGCCAGTTCGGTCCCGGCCGAATTCTGTGTGCAGCCTCAGAGGAGCTTGTGGATGGCGGCGTCGAGGATGGCGTCGACGTCGTTGCGGACGCGTGCCGGGGCGAGGGTGTGCGTCTCCACGTCGCCGTCCAGCAGGTGCAGGTCGACTCCCGGATGCCTAGCCAGCCCCGCCAGCACGCCGGTGCGTTCGAGTTCCGCCCGCAACGTCTCCTGCGCCGTGAAGACCAGGGTCGCCCCGGTCCCCTGCGCCGCCAGCCGGTCGAACCCGGCGACCACCGCGTCCTCCCCCCGCCGCCGCGCCCGCGCCTGCTGCCACCGGGCCCGCGCCTCCCACGGCAGCCGACGCAGTCGGCGCAGCCCGGCCCGGGCGGGGTCCCGCACTCCGGCCCAGCTGAGTTCCCCGCTCACGAGCTTGCGCCAGCGCGACGGCAACAGCACCTTGCGCAGCTCGCGACTCGCCTCGACCGGCGCGCGGGTCGGATGCCACTCGAGCGCCTTCGGGTTCACCAGCAGCGCGTGGACCACCCGGAGGTCGGCCTGCGTGACCTGGAAGGACCAGTACGCCCCACCACACAGCCCCATCAGCACGACGCGTGACGGCACCCCCAGCGCGGGCAGGCCATCGAGCAGGGCCCGCACCTGGGCGACGTACTCGCTGCCATAGAGGTCCTCCTCCCCGGGCTCCGACCCGTCGCTGTCGCCGATGCCCCCCATGTCGACGCGCAGACTGGTGACCCCGTCGAGCAGCCAACGCCGTGCGCAGTCGACCCACGCGCGGTGCGGGCCCGTGCGCCGAAGTGCCCCGGCGTTGAGCAGCACGACGGTCACAGGGCTGGGAACATCAGGGATGGCGAGTACGCCGGACAGCGCTCGCCCTTTCCCGGTGTCCAGCTGCACCGGCTGCTCCATCCCACCCGCGACGAGCAACGAGGTCTCGAGCGGCAGCGGCTTCAGTCCGGCCGAACCGGCCGGCGCCCCGACCCAGCTGACGATGCGCTCGAGGGCGGCGACCGGCATGCGGGCCCGGTGCGGCTCGACCATGAGCTCGCCCCACCCACGTCCCGCGTCGGTCTCCACCGCTACGCCGCCGGCGCTGAGCCAGCCGACCAGCGCCGCATCGGGGCCGACCCCGTCGCGGCCGAGGACGAGCGCCCGCCGAAGCGAGTCCGGCACAGGGTCGGCCGTGAGATCGAGCGACGACAGGTCGGCGAGCAGCGACGGGGGCAGCAGTCCGCCGTAGACCCACAACCCCTCGGCCGGCTGCTCGCTGCCCTGCTCCATCTGTGCGAAGGCGGTCAGCTCGCGCACGTGCTTGCTCCCCTTCGCCGGCGTCCCCCACAGGACGACGGCGTCCACCTGCGAACGCGAGGCAAGCAGCCCGCCGGCACCGAGCCCCACTGCCACCACATCGGAGCAGCCTGCGTCGCGCAGCGCTGCCACAGCCCGGTCGACCGCGCGCTGCCAACCCGCGAGCACACCGGTGCCGCCGAGGTCACCCGCGCTGTCGCCCGTCCCCGGCAAGTCCAGCCGCAGGGTGAGGTGGCCGGCGTCCGCCAGCCGCTCGGCCAGTGCTCTGCGGGCCCGGTAGGAGGCAGCGTCGTCCCAGCCGTAGGGCGGCACCACGACGGCGCCGAGACCGGACGCGGCCGCCGGGACGTGCGCCGTGACCAGCGCGCCGTCGAGGTAGCCCGAGGTCGACGTCACCGCGTCACCGTCACCGGATCGCCCGTCGCGCGGTCAGGTCGTCGTGCCCAGCCCGTGACAGCGTCACCTCGATCGAGTCGTGCTCGCGCGGCCCGAAGCGGTAGGCGTACGACGCGTCCACGAAGCCGCCGAGCACCTGCTCCACTCCCAGCCGAAGCACCTCACGTCGCGGCACCTCGACCTCGCGCTCAGCGTGGTGCAGCCGCACTCCGTCGCCGCGCAGCAGCTCCACCGAGACAGCTCCGCGCACCGGCACCGCCGTGTCGTTCGCGATGTGGATGTCGACGCCGCCGAGTCCCTCGTCGACGGTCCAGATGGCAACAGGAGCGCAGACCGGACGCAGCCCCTCGAGCGCGCGCTTCGGCTTCCCAGCGTGATCCAGCAAGCCCCAGCCCGACCCGGGCAACAGGTCGCGTGCCCAGAGCACGAACCCACCTCCACTCGGAGATGCCGTGCGCCGCCACTCGCCGAACACCTCCGCCATCAGGTGGGCGGAGACCTCGCGGGACAGCTCCAGGTAGCCGTCAGGGTCAGCGGCCCGCATGGCCACCGGATCGACGCCGAAGAGCTCCCGCGCGTAGTGGTCGCGCACGTCGGCGAAGTCCCATCCCGACCCGCGGTCGCGTGGCACGTTCGCGTCCAGCAACGTCGCGTCGTCCGGCACGTTCGCGATCGCCAGGCACTCGGCAGCGAAGCGCACGCCGGAGGTTCGCGCGTCCGACAACGGCCGCATGTATCCACCGACGCCGTAGTAGTTCGCCACCCCGACGCCGGGATGGAACGGCAGGTCCCCACCCGACGGCGCCGACGGCACGAACACGGCGTCCCCGACGAGCGCCGGGACCTCCTCGCGGATGAACGTGGAGCGCGCGATCGACGGGTCAAGCCCCACCATCGCCGCCTGCTGCTCCGCCTCGCTGCCGCCGCACACCACGGCGAGGCTCGGCCGCCCGACGAGTCCCGCCAGCACCGTGCTCACCTCGGCGCGCAGCTCGGCCCCGAAGGCCTCCTCGGCCACCGGGTAGTCGAAGTTGGCCAGCATCAGGTCCTGCCACACGAGCATCCCCAGCTCGTCGCACAGATCATGGAACGCGCCATCCTCGTAGACCCCTGTGCCCGCGACGCGCACCGCGTTCAAGCCGACGTCACGCAAGCCCTCGAGCTGCGCCCGACTGTCCCCGAAAGGCACCCACACCGCACCGCGCACGAACACCGGCACGTCGTTCACCCGCAACGCGACCGAGTCTTGACTGCTGTTGCCCATCACGCGGAAGCCGACCCGTCCGGCGTCAACGCCGATGACTCCGTCGGACGTCGTGACCTCGAGCCGCACGTCGTAGAGCGCGGGCGCGCCGTGGGTGTGCGGCCACCAGAGCTCGGGCGCGGGTACGACGACCTCTCCGCTGACCTCGTCTCCGCTCACTCGCAGCTCTCCGGACCAGGTCCCGCCGTGGCCGGACACCACCGCAAGGACCTGACCGATCGGCTGCGCACCCAGTCCCCGCGCCGTGGCGACGACAGCCACCGAGCCGTCGCCGTCGCGGAGCTCGGGGACGAGGCGCACGCCGTCCACCGCAACGGTCCGTCGGCGCACCACCCGAGCGGGTCGCCAGGGACCGACCACCGGCGGTCCCGGTGCGAAGCCGGGCGCGCGCCCGAGCAGCGTCGTGCGCACCCAGCGCAGCCGCGAGTCGGCGAGCCGGGTCTTCCACCGCGGCCGCGGGTGTGAGGGCAGCCCGTCCCACAGCGGCAGGCAGGTCAGGGTCAGCTCAGCGCCGTCGAGGTGATGCGGCAGAGGCACCGAGTGCGCGGTGAACATCGACGCGCTGCGCAGCAGGAGCTCGCCGTCCGCGCGCAGCTCGCACCGCGTCGCCAGCCCGTCGAGCTCCAGCACCAGCTCGTCGTCGCCCTCGGGTGAGAGCCGCGGCAACGTCGCGGTGAAGACGGCCGTCGCGCTGTCGACGTCATCCCCATCAACCGCTCCGCTGCGCGTCCAGCCTGCGATGTCGGCGTACTCGTAGCCCTCGACGCGCATCAGGCGCTCTCCCGGCGGGCGCCGCCAGGGCTCAGCCGACGCGGGCATCGAGCTGTTCCAACGCGGCGTCCCACTGGCTCTGGATGGCCTCGACCGCCGGCTCCACCTCAAACGGACGCCGGCGCGCAAGCCGGAACGACAGCGCCGTGCACGCCTGCGCCGCAGCGTCGAAGTGAGACGCAGCGGACTCGCCCGCTGCGTCGAGCAGCCACCGGGCGTAGCCGGCTCCGACAGTGGCCGCCGACCCCACCATCCGGACCGTGGCGAAGGCGTAGTCGTGGAAGCCCAGCGTCCCCTCGGCCAGCTCGGGCTGTACGGCCAAGAGGTGCTCGCCGAAACGCGCGAACGCGTCCTTCGGGCGGCGCGTGAGATGACCCTGCAGCGGGTCGCGCGCGGCGGCGCGAAGCTCCGCGCCCAACAAGCGCGTGCCTGCGTCGAAGCGCACCAGCTCCGTGTAGGGCGGCAGTACCTCGGGACCGACTGCCACCCGCAGCGCCCCGCGGAAGTCCTCGCCCGACAGCGCGTAGAGCCCTCCGGCGTGGAAGTAGTGCAGTCGCTCAGCCGCGTCGTCGATCGCCTCGAGGGCGATGGACGTCTTCACGTGCTCACGGCGATAGCTCGTGGACGCCGTGTCAGGGAGCCACCAGGAGTCGACCTCGACGGTCATGGTGCGGCCGGCGGTCAGCTGCTCTTGTGCCTGCGCGATGAGCGATCGGTAGGGCTGCATCTCGTGGATGTCGACGCCGAACAGGTCGCGCAACTCCTCCGGCGGCGGCTTGAGGAAGGTGAACTGGTCACCTTCGAAGTCGGTCGCGACGAGGCATCCGAGTACGGCGAGCGGCTCGTCGCCGCGTGCGTGCAGCAGCTCGATGACGAGATCGCTGTAGCAGTTGGTCTCCGAGTAGGCCGAGCGCTTGTCGTGCAGCGGGTGCGGCTCGTAGCGGTCGGGATCGCAGCCCCACAGCGACGTCAGGGCCACAACGCCGCCCTCACCTCGGCCGGCCACGCAGCAACGTCGAGCCCGTGCGCGGCAAGCAACGCGAGGACGATCCGCTCCAGCCCGAAGCCGAGGCAGGCCGTATGAGCGGGAGAGCCGTCAGCGCAGCTGAGTCCGTGCAGCGCGGTGAAGTG
>JAVEEJ010000091.1 GCA_030840515.1 Frankiaceae bacterium
CCGGGTGAGCTCCGCGCGTGCTCGGCGTGAACGTGACCGAGACCGTGCAGGTGCTGGCGGGGGCGACAGGGGCGGGGGCACACGTGTCGTCACTGATGGCGTAGTCAGCGGCGCTGTCGCCCGTCAATGTCGCCGGGCCCGTGGCGAGCGCTGTGGTGCCGCCGGCAGTGACGGTGACGGTCTTGGCGGCCGCCGTGGTCGCCAGGATGGTTCCGGCGAAGCCGAGGGTGGTGGCGTTCGCTGCGGCCGTCCGGTAATCCCGGGTCGACTGCACTCGGACGTCGCCGTAGACGGGCTTCGATCCGACCGCCGAGCAGGTCTGGTCATAGCTCAAGGCGATCGAGGTCACGTGGGAGTCGGCTGGGTCGAGCACGAGTTCGTGGATGGTGACGTGTCCCGTCGAGGCGCTACAGGTGCTGCTGGAGCGGACCTCGAGGCCCCAGGTGTCCGCGGTGGCGGTCTTGGTGGTGGCGAACGGACCACCCGTGGTGAGGGCGCTGCCCGTGGGCGGGACGACCGTGACCGTCTGGACCGCCATCGTCGCGTCCGACACCCGCTTCATGGCGACCTTGATGCCCGCTCCGACGGGGGTGACGACCGCAACGTGCGTGGGCGAGACCAGCGTCTGGGTGCGCGCGGAGGAGGGCGTGAGGTTGTCGCCTGCCTGACCTTCGATGTACAGCAGGTCATAGGGGTCCGCCGTGGTGGCCTGCGCGGCTGGTGCGATGACGCTGATCAGCGTGGGCGCGAGAAGCAGAGCGGCAAGAGCACGAACGCGCATGGAGAACAAACCCCTCGGAAGGACGGAACCCGCCCAACCGGCGGTGACGAGAGGCTAAGCGGGCAATGCGGCCATCGACGACCCTTTAGGGTCAAGTTGAACAATTTTGACGAGGACCACATGGTCCGTTTTGACCATCTGCTCCTACTGGGCCGTCACCACTTCTCGAACACGACGAACCGCGCCTTCGTGCCCAGCGAGGTCAGGAGCGTGCTTCCCGTCCCCGTGCGATTGATCCGGCGCAGGGTGGTCGCGTCGGAGGTGACGCTGAGCGCGACGAAGTAAATCTGCGCGCTGTCAGGGGTCCAGGACTCGCTGAACACCGTCCCGCCCGCCGTAACCAGCGAGCGCACCGCTCTCGTCGTAACTGTCATCAGCTTGAGCACTGACTGGTGCGTAGTCGCGCTGGTGGTGAGGAAGGCCAGCGACTTGCCGTCGGGGCTGATGACCGGGGAGTGGTTGCGACCGGTCCCCCCGACCTTCGTCCGCGTCCCACCGAGCGTCAGCCGATACAGACCCCAAGCCTCCGTCGCGATGTTGGTGGCGAACAGGCTCTTGCCATCGGCGGACCAGGCCGGCTCGTCGAGGTCCCGGCTGTTAGGGATCAGCGTGGGCGTGCCACCCGACCACGGGACCTTGTAGAGGTGGTACTGCCCCGTGCTGCGGGTGAAGCGGGTGAACACGACCCACTTGCCGTCGTGCGAGACCGCCGGGGATACGTCGTCGTTGGCCCCGGTGGTCATGATGCGTGGGCTGCCTGCGCCGTCAGTGCGCCGCACGACGAGCTGGTAGGGATAGCCGGCGGCCCCGTTGTAGACGCTGCAGACCATGTAGTGCCGGTCGGGGGAGAACGCGGGCGGCGAGCTGTGCCCCAAGAGCCACTCGTAGCTGAAGGTGTGCGGCTGATCCACGCTGACCGATGAGCCGCCAGTGACGCCGCGACCGTAGAGCCGCCCGTCACTGCGCACCACCAGCAGGCTCGACGAGGTGGCGGTGCCGCTGACGCTGACCGCAGGCCCGACCTGGGTGCCGTAGAGCGCCTGCACCTTGAGCGTGATCCGCTGACCAGGGGTCAGGCCGGTGGCGGGGAAGCTGAAGTTCTGCGTCAAGGTGCGGGTGCCGAGCCGGACGAGGGCGCCGCTGCTGGACACCCGGCTGATCGCGTACCCGGTCAGCGCGTGCGCCGTGATGCTGGAGATCGGCTGCAGCCAGGTGACCACGACGCGGCGGGTCAGCCCGACGGCGTAGGTCGAGCGGGTCGGCTGCGGGCCGTAGCGCACCGCAAGCGCTGCGCTCGAGGCGCCGGTGCCGGCGATGTTCACCGCACGCACGTAGTAGGAGCGCAAGCCGCTGCGCAGGTCCGGGTCGACGTACTTGCCGCTCGTGGGCGTCGTCCCGACCGAGACCGTCTTGAGGAGCGCGTACGAACCGCTGTTCACCTTGCGGTAGAGCAGCCACTGCGAGGGTGTCGCGTGGGCCGGGAAGCTCTGGTGCCAGGTGATCGTCGTGCCCTTGCTTCCCGCAGTCACGGCCGCGAGGCCTGTTGGGGCCGGCGGTGCCGCCACGCCGTACACGCTCACCTTGCGCGTGTGTGACCCGAGCACGGTGTCGTCGCCGAACTGCACGAGCACCTCGCGGTGGCTCGCGCTCGCCGCTGTCACGCGGACCGTGCTGGTGCACTGCGCCTGGGGCGCGAGCGTCGCACCCGCGCAGGGGTCGGACAGGATCGACCACTCGCTCGTCGACCCACTCGGGCTCACCGGCGCGAGGCTGGCCCCCGAGACGTGGATGTCGGTCGTCCCGAGGTTGCGGTAGGTGATGAGCAGGTTCTGCGCCTGGCCGACCTTCACCGGGAAGTCTGCGGCCGGCGTGGTCACCGTCGCCGCGGTGTAGGGCGCGTCACTGTGCCAGCGGATCGAGCCGACCACAGGAGGACCGTCGGTGGCGCAGCGGTAGAGGTAGTCCGCCGCCATCCGCGCGATCGCGCCGCCGCTGTCATAGGCGATCTCGCTGATGGTGAAGTCGGTCTGCTGGGCCGAGCACCCGGACATGCCTGGTTCGTTGGCCAGGTAGTAGGGGTGCGAGTACGACGCCACTGTGAGCTCGGTGCCGTAGGGGGAGCCGGCGATCTGGAGGTTCAAGGGCGTCGTGTCACCGGCCGTCGAGGCGGTCACCGTCAGTCCGCCGGAGGCCACCGAGGTGACCGCCACGGCCGCACCGGCAGCGCCGTCGTATCGGTGCAGCCGCGGCGTGAAGGTGGGAGCGCCGTACGCCGGGTCGATCGTGGCGATCGCGTCGGCCGTCACCGGCGCGGCCACGGCCGGGGTGTGGCCGGTGACCGTCACGACGGGGCCGTCGCCGTGGTCGGTGTGAGCGCGGACGCCGTACACGTAGTCATGGTCTGCGAGTGGCGCGGACGCCGAGCCGAGCCGGTCGGCGAAGGTGTGGGTGGCGGGCACGATCTGCTGCAGCGACTGCAGGGTGTCGGCGGTCTCCCCGCGGAGGACCTCGTAGTACTGCAGTGGCCGTTGGGCGGTGTCGGGCGTGGTCCAGGTGAGCTGGACGCCGTCGCTGCGGTTCTTCGCGGCGGCAGTCACGGCCTTGGGCGG
>JAVEEJ010000149.1 GCA_030840515.1 Frankiaceae bacterium
TCCGTCGAAGTGGACTTCGACGTGTGTGATGCACGTGGCAGCCCACTCCCACGCAAACGACAGACACGGAAACGAGAGAGGGCGGCCGGGGAGCCCCGGACCGCCCTCGCTCGCACGTGTGTGTCCCTCAGACGGACGCGGGCTCCTGCGCCGGGTCGATGATGTTCACCGTCTTGCGCCCGCGCTTGGTACCGAACTTCACCGCACCCGCCACGAGGGCGAACAGGGTGTCGTCGCCACCGCGGCCGACGCCATCACCGGGGTGGAACTTGGTCCCACGCTGGCGGACGATGATCTCGCCGGCGTTGACCAGCTGACCGCCGAAGCGCTTGACGCCGAGTCGCTGGGCGTTGGAGTCGCGGCCGTTACGGCTCGACGACGCGCCCTTCTTGTGAGCCATGGGTCCCTACTTCCCGGTGGTGATGCCGGTGACGCGGACCTGGGTGTGCTTCTGGCGGTGACCCTGGCGGCGCTTGTAACCGGTCTTGTTCTTGTAGCTCAGCAGGTGGATCTTCGGGCCCTTGGTCTCGGCTACGACCTCGACGGTGACGGTGGCGGAGGCGAGGGCTTCGGCGTCGCTGGTGACGGTGTCACCATCGACCAGGAGCAGCGCCTTGAGCTCGACCGAGCTGCCGGCGGCAGCGTGCAGCCGGTCCACCTCGAGGACGTCTCCGACAGCAACCTTGTGCTGACGGCCGCCGCTGCGGACGATCGCGTACATGGGCGTGGTGCTCCTGACCTGCTGATGATGGGGTTGCCGCCCCGGGCACGCCGGGGCCGGCCGCACGAAGCGAGCCTGGAGGAGCCTACCTGACGCTCCCCGGCCCGGTCGAACCGACCTCAGCCGCTTCAGGCTCGTGATCTTGATGCCTCCGCACGCTCACCGGCTCCCCCAGTGCATCAAGATCGCGAAGAAGGCGAGTACGCCGGCGCCGCCGGCGCCGATCTTGATGCGTGAGCACGCTCAATGGCTCCCCCAGTGCATCAAGATCGCGAAGAGTCAGGTGCCGGCGGAGCCCCCCTCGGCCGCTGCCGCGTCGACCGGCGAGAGCTTGACCGCGCGCCGCCGCTTGCGCGGAGCGGCCGGGCCCGTGGACGCGGCCTCAGCGGGTGCGGTCTCCGTGGATGCGGTCCCGGTGGATGCGGCCCCGGTGGATGCGGTCTCCGTGGATGCGGTCTCGGCCGGCGTGCTCTCGGCCGGCTCGGACCCGGCGCCGTCGGCCGAGGTCGTCGTACTCGCCTCCGCCTCGCCGTTGCCCGCGGCTGCCTCGGCCTCGATCTTGGCCTTCGCCTCCGGGGACGGCGGCTTCGGCTTGGGCTTGTCGTCCTTGGCCTTCTTGGTCCGGCGCTCCGGCCCCGCTTCGCCCTTCGACTTGGCGGGCGGACCCTCGAGGTGGATCTTGACGCCGCGGCCGTTGCAGCACTCGCAGGTCTCGCTGAACGCCTCGAGCAGGCCCTGACCGACGCGCTTGCGGGTCATCTGCACCAGCCCGAGCGAGGTGACCTCGGCCACCTGGTGCTTGGTCCGGTCCCGGCCGAGGCACTCGACGAGTCGGCGCAGCACCAGGTCGCGGTTGGACTCGAGCACCATGTCGATGAAGTCGACGACGATGATCCCGCCGATGTCGCGCAGTCGCAGCTGGCGCACGACCTCTTCGGCCGCCTCGAGGTTGTTGCGGGTGACGGTCTCCTCGAGGTTGCCGCCCTGGCCGACGAACTTGCCGGTGTTGACGTCGATGACCGTCATCGCCTCGGTGCGGTCGATGACGAGCGAGCCACCGCTGGGCAGCCAGACCTTGCGGTCGAGGCCCTTGGCGATCTGCTCGTCGACCCGGAACTCGCTGAAGATGTCGCCGGTGCCGGTGTACTTCTCGAGCCGGTCCACGAGGTCGGGCGCCACGTGTCCGAGGTAGGCCTCGATCATCTCCCACTCGTCGGCGCCCTGCACGACCACCTTCGCGAAGTCCTCGTTGAAGACGTCCCGGATGACGCGCACCGTCAGGTCGGGCTCGGCGTAGAGCAGCGCCGGCGCCTCGCCCTTCTCGGCCTTGGCCTGGATGTCGCTCCACTGCGCGGAGAGCCGGTTGATGTCGCGGGTGAGCTCCTCCTCGGACGCGCCTTCGGCGGCGGTGCGCACGATGACGCCGGCACCCTCGGGCATGACCTGCTTGAGGATCGACTTGAGCCGCGTGCGCTCGTTCTCCGGCAGCTTGCGCGAGATCCCGGTCATCGTGCCGTCAGGCACGAGGGCGACGAAGCGGCCCGGGAGGCTGACCTGGCTGGTGAGCCGCGCGCCCTTGTGCCCCATCGGGTCCTTGGTGACCTGCACCAGCACCGGCTGCCCGGCCTTGAGCGCTGACTCGATCCGGCGCGGCTGGCCTTCGAGCCCGGCCGCGTCCCAATTCACCTCGCCGGCGTAGAGCACGGCGTTGCGGCCCTTGCCGATGTCGACGAACGCCGCCTCCATGCTGGGCAGCACGTTCTGAACCCGACCGAGGTAGACGTTGCCGACGTAGCTCGTCGCGGCGGCCTTGGTCACGAAGTGCTCGACGAGAATTCCGTCTTCGAGTACGGCGACCTGGGTGCGCTCTGACGTCTGGCGCACGACCATCACGCGGTCGACGCTCTCCCGACGGGCGAGGAACTCGGCCTCGGTGATGATCGGCACGCGCTTGCGTCCCTGGTCGCGGCCCTCGCGACGACGCTGCTTGCGCGCCTCGAGTCGGGTCGAGCCCTGAACACCGCGGACCTCGTCGTCGCTGTCAGCGGCACTCCCGCCGCCTCCGCCACGCGGCTTGCGCTGCCGCGGCTCGCGGACGTGGACGACGACCTCGACGCCGTCCTCAACCGCTGTCTCGTCCTCACCCCCGCTGCCGCCACGGCGACGCCGACGGCGTCGCCGACGCCGCGTCGTGGTGCCGTCGGCGTTCGTCACCGTCTCGTAGCCGTCACCGCCGTCGTCGGTGTCGTCGGAGTCGCTGCTCTCGCCCGCATCGGTCGACTCCGCAGAGTCCTGACCAGTGGCGCCGGCTGCGCCACCGCGCCCGCGGCCACGACGGCCGCGCGAACGGCGCGGACCCTGGCCCGCGGCTGAGTCCTCGTCTGAGGGAGACACCGCATCGAGCTCGGCGTCGAGCTCGACTGCTGCCTCGGCGTCCGGCGCAGGGGCCTTGGCGGCACGCTTGCGCACGGGGGCGGCCACCGGGTCCGGGGCCTGGAAGGTGGGGATGACAGGGGCGGCCTTCTTCCGGCTCCGCGCGGCGGGCGCCTCGTCCATCGCGGCCGGCTCGTCCTTGCTCGTTGGTGCAACCTCCACGTCGGCGAAAGCCGCCGCGGGGGCGGCCTTCTTCGTCGCGCGGGTGCGCTTGGGCTTCGCCTCCGCCGCGGGCTCCGCAGCCGCCGCGTCGGACGGAGCGTCCGCCCCGACCGGGCCGGCCGGGCGGCTCGCCGCACGGCGGCGGGTCCGGGGAGCGGCGGTGGCTGGCGCGTCAGCGCCGGGGGTGGTCGGGGTGGGCTCGTCGTCGAGCATCCGGGTGGAACTCCTGTCCTGGCCCTGGGGCAGGCGCAGCGCCTCGAAGAGGCGCCGCCCGAGCCGCACTAGAGCCTTTCGTGCTGCTCACCGCCCAGGGGCGGCTCGCAGAAGCCTTCAGATGGCGATGACCTCAGACCGGCCCCGGCGCGGTAGCGCCGACAGCTGCGCGGTCCGGATCCAGGGGATCCCCGACCGTGCCATCCGGCTGCAGCGGCCCCTGCGCCAGCCGCGTCGCCGCCCATATCCACGGGCCGGGCGCAGCAGGCACGAGGTCGGCCACCACGCGAAGGGCGGTCACGACGTCATCGGGTCGCACGGCGGGTGTGACGTGCCTCACGACCATGTCGAGTATCGCACAGCCGTCTTCCGGGTCTGCGTCGACGCGCGCCGCCAGGAGGGGAGCCCGGGCGTCCAGCAGGCGCTTGCCGTCCTTCATCACTCGCTCGACCGTCACCGCTTCCGCGGCGAGCAGCAGGCCGACGGCGCGCTCGGCCTCAGCGAGGGTGAGGCTGGGCAGGCGCACCGACCAGTGGGAGGCCTCGAGTCGCTCAGCGAGGCTGCCCGGACCGGCTTCCACCACCTCGACCACGTCGAGGCCCGGCGGAAGCGAGGCGTCGAGAGCGGCCCGGAGCCGCTCAGGGTCGCAGCGCTCGGCGACCCCGATCTCGACGTACTCGGCCTCACTCGCCGTGCCCGTGGGGGCGGCGTTGGCGTAGGAGACCTTGGGGTGGGGGCTGAAGCCGGCGCTGTAGGCCATCGGCACCGCAGCGCGGCGGAGGGCGCGCTCGAGAGCGCGCTGGAAGTCGCGGTGGCTCGAGAAGCGCAGCCGGCCCCGCTTGGCGTAGCGGATCCGCAGCCGCTGCACGGTCGGCGGCGGCGGCGGTCCCTCCGGTCGACGCGCGGCCACGCTAGGCGCGGACCGGTGATGCGGCGGGGCTCAGCGGGAGCAGCGTCCTGCCCGTGGGCCCGATCTGGATCGAGGTGTCCATGCCCGGGCACACGCCGCAGTCGTAGCAAGGGGTCCAGCGGCAGTCCTCAACCTCTGCGCCGTCGTCGGAACTGGCGATGGACTCCTGCCAGTCCTCCCAGAGCCACTCCTTGTCCAGCCCGGAGTCGAGGTGGTCCCACGGCAGCACCTCGTGCTGGTCGCGCTCGCGCGTGGTGTACCAGTCGACGTCGACCCCGACATCGCTCGCCGCGTCCATCCAGCGCTCGAAGGAGAAGTGCTCGCTCCAGCCGTCGAAGCGGCCGCCGCCCTCCCACACCTTGCGGATGACCGCGCCCACCCGACGGTCACCACGGGAGAGCAGTCCCTCGACGATCCCGGGCTTGCCGTCGTGGTAGCGAAGCCCGATCGCCTTGCCGTACTTGCGGTCGGCGCGGATCGCGTCCTTGAGCTTGTGCAGCCGTGCGTCGGTGGCCTCGTGGTCGAGCTGGCTCGCCCACTGGAAGGGGGTGTGCGGCTTGGGCACGAAGCCGCCGATGGAGACGGTGCAGCGGATGTCGCCCTTGCCGCTCGCCGCGCGGCCCGCCTCGATCACCCGGCTCGCCAGCGTCGCGATCTGCACCACGTCCTCGTCGGTCTCCGTCGGCAGGCCGCACATGAAGTAGAGCTTCACCTGCCGCCAGCCGTTCGCGTAGGCCGTCGACACGGTGCGGATCAGGTCGTCCTCGGTCACCATCTTGTTGATGACCTTGCGGATCCGCTCGCTGCCGCCCTCGGGCGCGAAGGTCAGCCCTGAGCGACGGCCGTTACGGGAGAGCTCCTTGGCCAGCGTGACGTTGAACGCGTCGACGCGGGTCGACGGCAGGCTCAACGAGGTCTGGGTGCCCTCGTAGCGGTCGGCCAACCCTTTGGCGATCTCGCCGATCTCACTGTGGTCGGCGCTGCTCAACGACAGCAGCCCGACCTCCTCGTAACCGCTCGCCTCCAGGCCGGCCTTCACCATCTCCCCGATGCCGGTGATCGAGCGCTCTCGCACCGGCCGGGTGATCATGCCGGCCTGGCAGAAGCGGCAACCCCGCGTGCAGCCGCGGAAGATCTCGACGCTCATCCGCTCGTGCACCGTTTCGGCCAGCGGCACCAGCGGTTGCTTCGGGTAGGGCCACTCGTCGAGGTCCATCACCGTGTGCTTGCTGACCCGCCACGGAACCCCGGGCCGGTTGGGCACGACGCGCTGGATGCGGCCGTCGGGCAGGTAGTCCACGTCGTAGAAGCGCGGAACGTAGACGCCGCCGGTCTTGGCCAGGCGCATGAGCAGCTCGTCACGGCCGCCCGGACTGCCGTCGGCCTTCCACTGCCGGATGACCGCCGTCACCTGGAGCACGGCCTGCTCGCCGTCGCCGAGGATCGCGGCGTCGACGAAGTCGGCGATGGGCTCGGGGTTGAAGGCGGCGTGGCCGCCCGCGATGACGATCGGATCGTCGTCGGTGCGGCCCGCCGCGTGCAGCGGGATGCCGCCGAGGTCGAGAGCGGTGAGCAGGTTGGTGTAGCCGAGCTCGGTGGAGAAGCTCACGCCGAGCACGTCAAACGCCTTGATCGGGCGATGCGCGTCCACGGTGAACTGAGGAACGTCGTACTCGCGCATCAGCTTCTCGAGGTCCGGCCACACCGCGTAGGTGCGCTCGGCGAGTACGTCGACCTGCTCGTTGAGCACCTCGTAGAGGATCATGACGCCCTGGTTGGGCAGGCCCACCTCGTACGCGTCCGGGTACATGAGCGCCCAGCGAACCGCGGCGCTGTCCCAGTCCTTGACCGTCGCGTTGAGCTCGCCGCCGACGTACTGGATCGGCTTCTGCACCTGGGGAAGCAGCAGCTCGAGGCGACTGAAGACGCTCTCGACAGGCATGGCGGTGCAACTCGTTTCGGCGGGGAAGGCGGTCGCCCCAGGGTAACCGCTGGTGGGGCGGGGGCCTACTTCTCGCGGTGCAGGTGCACGTTCTGCAGCAGTCCGATGGCGATGAGGTTGGCGAACATCGACGAGCCGCCGTAGCTGACGAAGGGCAGCGGAAGGCCGGTCACGGGCATGATCCCGAGCGTCATGCCGATGTTCTCGAAGGCCTGGAAGGCGAACCAGCAGACCACTCCCGTGGCCACCAGCCGGCCGAACGAGTCCTCCGCGCGGTTCGCGATGCGTATCCCCCGGAAGAGCACGACACCGACGAGCAGGATGATCCCGCCCGCACCCACGAGGCCGAGCTCCTCCCCCGCGACCGTGAACACGAAGTCGGTCTGCTGCTCGGGGACGAACTGCCCCTCGGTCTGCGTGCCGTGGAACAGGCCCT
>JAVEEJ010000176.1 GCA_030840515.1 Frankiaceae bacterium
CGCGCGGCGAGGCGGCCGGTGCGCGTCCATGCCGTCTGCCCGGACCCGGTCGACACCCCACTCGTGCGAGACGTGGAGCAGCACGCCGGGATGGAGATGGTGCACGCCGCACCAGGACTGCTCAGTCCCGCTCAGATCGCCGACGCCGTCGTCGGTCTGATCGGAAGCCGACGGGTCGTGCGCTCGGTGCCTGGGTGGCGAGCCGCGCTGGCGCAGACCTCGTCACTGGCACCGGGGGCCACGCGACCCGCGGTGGAGGCGATGCGCCGGATCGGCGCCCGCCGTCAGCGTCGGCGCACCGCTCGGTCCTAGCCGACGCCCAACAGCGAGAGCAAGGCGCTAGCCGTCAGATCAGCGAACCGGTGAAGGGCTCGGTGCCCGGGACCAGGTGAACTCCAGCCAGCGAGGAGTGGGTGGACAGGTAGCTGAGCTCCTTCGCGAGGTCGCCGAAGTTGTTGCTCGCCGGGATCGGGGCGATGGCCACGGTCGACAGGACGCCCGTGGCGCGGCCCTGGTCGTCCATGAGGCCGGAGCCGGAGTCGCCGGGGATGCCGGGGGTGACGGTGTAGACCGCGTGGCTCCAGCCGTTGCCGTCGTCACCCAGGGAGTAGCCGGTCTTCGGAGAGAGCGCGCTGATGCCGAGGCGCAGCGAGGAGTTGCCGTAGGTGAAGACCTGGTCCCCGAGCGCCAGACCGCTGCCGTTCAGCCCGCTGGGACCGCCCATCGTGGGCACCGAGGGGTTGACGTTCGCCACATCGGCAGGGTCGAGCTTGATGAGCGCAAGGTCGTTGTACGCACACGTGTCGGCGTTCTTCTCACCGCCGGCCTGCATGGCCAGCCAGGAGTTGTAGACCATGGTTCCCGGCCTGCTCGCTCCGTCGACCTCGACGGGGGTGCCCAACGGCAGCGAGTGCGACGTGCACCCGTCGGTGGCGGTGTTCCCGTCCGTGCCCGAGCAGTGGGCTGCCTGGCCCAGGTACGTCGTACCCGTCCCGTCCTGGTAGACGAAGTTGGCCGTGCACTGGCCGCCATCGGTGTAGGTCATGACCCCGGGGTGGATCGTCGCTGTCGCGGCGGGGGCCCAGGCCGCGGCCTGAGCAGTCCGGGTGCGGGCGTCCGCGGCGGGCGCGCTGGCGAGCGCGAGGGCGACGGTGCCGACGGCGAGCGCGCTGGCCAGCTTGATATGCATGCGAGTGCTCCTAATCCGGCCAGAACGGGACAAAGCATCTTTACCCCAGCAACCCGGATGCACCCACCCGCAGCCACTACGTGAGACGAACTGTCTCGACCACGAGTACGGCGTGTGGCGAGCGCGAGCACCGCACCGGTGGCCCGTAGACTCGGCAGCGACGGCTTCCTTCTGCTCTGGAGACCTGGTGTCACGAGGCGATGGCCGGCTCAGCCACGATCTCGACCCCACTGATCGACCCCCCAAGGACGCCTGCGGCGTCTTCGGTGTCTGGGCGCCCGGGGAAGAGGTAGCCAAGCTCGCCTACTACGGGCTGTACGCGCTGCAGCACCGTGGGCAAGAGGCAGCGGGCATCGCGGTCAGCGACGGCAGCAACGTCGTGGTCTACAAGAACCTCGGGCTGGTCTCGCAGGTCTTCGATGAGGCGGATCTCAACTCGCTGGAAGGCCATCTCGCGGTCGGGCACTGCCGCTACTCCACGACCGGCTCGTCCAACTGGGAGAACGCCCAGCCGTCGTTCCGCGCGAGCGGCGGAGGCGGCATCGCCTTGGGCCACAACGGCAACCTGACCAACACGGCCGAGCTCGCTCAGACCGTTCGCGGTCGCGGCGTCACTGACGGTGGCATGGGCGCCACGAACGACTCGGACCTCATCACCGCACTGCTCGCGGCGGACCCCGACCGCTCGCTGGAGCAGGCCGCCCTCGAGGTCCTCCCGCAGCTGCGCGGTGCGTTCTCACTGGTGTTCATGGACGAGCACACGCTCTACGCCGCCCGCGATCCGCAGGGGGTGCGCCCGCTCGTGATCGGCAAGCTCGAGCGCGGCTGGGTCGTCGCGAGCGAGACGGCGGCGCTGGACATCGTCGGCGCTGCCTTCATCCGAGAGGTCGAGCCGGGCGAGCTGGTCGTCATCGACGAGCACGGTCAGCGTTCCAAGAGCTTCGCGTCCCCCGAGCCGAAGGGCTGCGTCTTCGAGTACGTCTACCTGGCCAGGCCGGACACCACCATCTCCGGCCGGTCCGTGCAGGAGACCCGGGTCGAGGTGGGCCGCCGGCTCGCCCGTGAAGCGCCGGTCGACGCGGACCTGGTCATCCCGGTGCCGGAGTCGGGGACCCCGGCGGCTGTCGGCTACGCCGAGGCGAGCGGAATCCCCTACGGCCAAGGACTTGTGAAGAACTCCTACGTGGGGCGCACCTTCATCCAGCCGTCCCAGACCATCCGCCAGCTCGGCATCCGGCTCAAGCTCAACCCGCTGCGCGAGGTGCTCCGGGGCAAGCGGGTCGTCGTCGTCGACGACTCCATCGTGCGCGGCAACACCCAGCGGGCGTTGGTGCGGATGCTCCGCGAGGCGGGTGCCACCGAGGTGCACGTCCGGATCTCCTCACCGCCGGTGAAGTGGCCCTGCTTCTACGGCATCGACTTCGCCACCCGCGCCGAGCTCATCGCCAGCGGACTCGCCGTCGACGAGATCCGGCAGGCCATCGGCGCCGACTCCCTGGCCTACGTCTCGCTCGACGAGCTCGTCGCCGCCACCAACATCCCGAAGGACGACCTGTGCCGAGCGTGCTTCGACGGC
>JAVEEJ010000276.1 GCA_030840515.1 Frankiaceae bacterium
GTGTCGATCTGGCAGAAGTCACACCGCCGCGTGCACTGGTCACCGCCGATGAGGAACGTCGCCTCGCGGTCCTCCCAGCACTCGTAGATGTTCGGGCAGCCGGCCTCTTCGCAGACGGTGTGCAGCCCCTCGCGCTTCACCAGCGACTTCAGCGCGGTGTACTCGGGGCCGGTGTTCGCCCGGATCTTGATCCACTCCGGCTTGCGCTCGATCGGGACCTCGGCGTTGCGCGCCTCGAGGCGCAGCAGCCGACGACCGTCGGGGGCGGGTGTGGACACGGGATAAGAGTACGGCGGCCTGTGGTGGCACCATCCTCGACGTGCTGCAGTCCGTGGAGGTCCGTGCGCCGGATGGGGTGCGCTGGACCGTGGGCCGACGACTGCTGCCGTGGCGGCCGAGGCGCCGGCTCGCGCCGCACCGGCTCGAGCTGGGGAACGCGCCCAGCTTCGGAGACTTTACCGGCGACGACCCGGTGAGCCTCATCCTCGGAGGGCTCACCCTGCTGCTGCTCGTGATCGTCGGCGTGCTCTTGCTCGGACCGGCTTTCGGGCTGTTGGCCTTCGCCCTGGAGTGGTTCGTCGCTGCCGTGGTGGGCCTGCTGGGCGTGCTCCTCCGGCTCGTCTTCGGGTGGCCCTTCGCTGTCGTGGCCACGAGCGAGAGGAGCCGCTACGAAACCCGGGTGCGCGGCTGGCGACTCTCGGGAATGGTGGCCGCGCAGCTCACGCAGCGGATCAGGGAGACGGGACAGGTTCCCGGCGAAGCGCCGCGCTGAAGGCCCGCTCCACCAGCGGCACTACCTCATCCACCGTCACGTCGCGGCCGAGCTCGCGTGAAAGTGACGTCACGCCGGCGTCGACGATCCCGCACGGCACGATGCGGTCGAACCAGCTCATGTCGCAGTTGCAGTTCAAAGCGAAGCCGTGCATTGCCACCCCGCGGGCGACCCGGATGCCGATCGCCCCGACCTTCCGCTCCGGCAGCCGGTCAGTGGCGGGAAGCCACACGCCGCTGCGCCCCTCGACGCGTCCGGCGGCGATGCCGAGGTCTGCGCAGACCGCGATCAGCGCCGCCTCCACGGATCGCACGTACGCGACGACATCGACGGACTCGCCAGGCAGCCGCACGATGGGATAGCCGGTGAGCTGCCCCGGCCCATGCCAGGTGATCTTGCCGCCGCGGTCCACATCCACCACGGGTGCGCCGGCGTCGCCGACGGGCCGCTCCCACGCCTCGGTGCGCTTGCCCGCCGTGTACACCGGCGCGTGCTCGAGCAACAGCACCGTGTCACCGATCTCGCCAGCCACCCGTCGGGCATGGAGGGACCGCTGCAGCGCCAAGGCGTCGTCGTACTCGACGTATCCCGGCAGCCGCTCGAAACTGAAGCCGGCGCTGGTCACCCCACGAGAGTACGGCGCGACTACTTGTTCCAGGCGTCGACGGGCAGCTCAAGGGTTCCGCTGACGTCGAGGGTGCGCGGGTCGACGAGCCGCAGGGAGCGATAGCCGACGGCCACGACCTTGTCGCCCACGGGCATCAGCCGGACCACCTGGTCCCAGCCGTACTCCGCGTTGACCTGCGGTGTCGGCAGGCGGCCCGCGGTGTCGAGTGAGTGCACGCCGACCTTGACTGACAGCGCGGAGGTGGAGCCGTTGTAGTTGCTGAAGGGCAGCAGCGCGAGCTGGGTCTCCGGCAGGTAGGTGAACGCTCGTGGCTCGTTCTCGGCGTCGGTCCATCCGTCGCCGAGCAGCTCCTGGTCCATCCGCGTCGGGTGGTCCAGGTCGGACACGTCGAACAGCGAGACCTGTGCGGCCTGGATGCGGCCCCTGCTGTCGGCCTCGTGGCCGATGCCGAGCAGTCGTCCGTCACCGACGGGGTGCAGGTAGGCGGAGTAGCCGGTGAGCTTGAGCTCGCCGCGCAGCTTCGGTGCCGTCGGCGCCGACAGGTCCACCAGGTAGAGCGGGTCGGTCTGCTGGAAGGTGACCACTGCGGCGAAGTCGCCGAGCCAGCGCACGGCCCGGACCTGCTCACCGTGACCGAGTCCGTCGACGCGGCCGACCTGGGTGAGCTTTCCGTCTACCTCATCGAGTACGACGACACTGGACTCGCTGACCTTGGTGCCGGCCGGTGTCGTGCCCTCGCCCGTGGGCGGCGACGGGATCCCGCGGGTGATGGCGATGCGCAGGTGGCCGTCCTTCTCGTCGATGGCCGAGCGGTCGAGCAGGTAGCCGGCCACGGTCCCGGACGCGGCATAGCGGGTCACGCCGCGGACGCTCGTGTCGAAGGCGTGGATCGAGACGCTCACCTCGTCGCTCTCCCGCGGCATGAACCACGAGCCCCACCGACTGGTCGCGACGTAGAGCCGGTCGGTCGACGCGGCGACGAACTCACCCTCGGCGATCACGGCGGTCGAGGACTCGGCGCCGAGCGGGTCGAGCTGGTTGAGCTGCAGCGTCAGGACGCTGAGGGTCCGGGCGCCGGACTCGACGGCGGGGTGACGCACCTGGCTGCATGGCGTGAGCTGCCCGGTCCGCACCACGCGGCCCGCAGCGTTCCGGATCGTCGTCGTCGGCTCCAGCGAGCTGAGCGCTGCCTTGCGCGCGAGGGCCCGGTTCTTCAGCAGCGCGACCCGCTCCGACTGCCTCCACAGCCTCTCGATCCCTGGCGTCCACCGTCCGTTGTAGGACGGGTACACGGGCGACACGGCCTGCAGCGACGGGCTCGAGGACGTGACAACGCGCGTGGTGCCCGCCGTCAGCCGCGCGGACAGGACCGTGCCGTCGACCTCCTGCGAGCCGAGCAGCCGCGGCTTCGCCGGGTTCGC
>JAVEEJ010000320.1 GCA_030840515.1 Frankiaceae bacterium
ACAACTCGAGGAGGCGGGTCTGCAGCGCGGTCTTCACCGCCGGCCACTCGTCGATGATCACCGAGAACACGACGGTGTCGCGCCAGCTGCCGTCGGCCCGGCGGACATGACGACGCAGCACGCCCTCCCTGACCGCGCCGAGCTTCGCGATCGCCGCCTGCGACCGCGTGTTGATCAGGTCGGTCTGGATCTTGACCCGCCCGAAGCCGCACTCGTCGAAGGCGTGACCGAGCAGCAACAGCTTGCACTCGGGGTTCACGACGGAAGACCAATGGGAGGGCGAGTACGCCGTCCAGCCGAGATGGATCCGCTCGTTCAGCAGGTCCACGTCGCCCAGACTCGACGTGCCGACGATCGCGCCGTCGTGGGCAAGGCGAACGGTGTACATGGCACGCGAGTCGTCCTCGGCTGCCCGGATCCGGTTGACCCAGTCCTGCGCCACTCGCGCCCGGCCGGCCGGGCCCCCGCCGTACCCGTTCTCCCATACCCGCTCGTCGTCGAGCGCCGTCAGCAGACCCGGGCCGTCACCGGGCACGGACCTGTCCAGCCGCACATGCCGACCGAGCAGCGGCCCAGAGCCAGGAGCGGTGGTCATGCGAGCGGGCGCACCGCGACGATCTGGTCTCGCCCTGGACCGACACCGATCGCGGAGAAGGGCGCCCCTGACATCTCCTCGAGTGCGGCGACGTAGGCCTGCGCGTTCTTCGGAAGATCCTCGAGCGACTTGGCCCCGGTGATGTCCTCCTGCCAGCCGGCCAGCTCCTCATAGACGGGCTGGGCGTGATGGAAGTCGGTCTGGGTCATCGGCATCTCGGTATGCAGCTCGCCGGCCACGCGATAGCCGACACACACGGGGATCCGCTCCAAGCCGGTGAGCACGTCGAGCTTGGTCAGGACGAAGTCCGTGACGCCGTTGAGCCGCTTCGCGTAGCGGGCGATGACCGCGTCATACCAACCGCAGCGGCGGGGCCGCCCGGTTGTCGTGCCGAACTCCGCCCCGACGTCTCGCAGCCGGTCACCCATGGCGTCGGTGAGCTCGGTGGGGAACGGGCCGGATCCCACGCGCGTCGTGTAGGCCTTCACGACGGCGATGACCTTGTCGATGCGGGTCGGCGGGATGCCGCTGCCCGTGCAGGCGCCCCCCGCGGTCGGGTTGGAGGAGGTCACGAACGGATAGGTGCCGTGGTCGACGTCGAGCAGAGTCGCCTGGCCGCCTTCGAGCAGGACGGTCTTGCCCTCGTCAAGGGCCTGCGACAGCAGCAGGGACGTGTCGCGCACCATCGGGTGCAGGCGGTCGGCGTACTCGAGGAGCTCCTCCGCCACCGCGTCCACCGTCATCGCCTTGCGGTTGAACACCTTGATCAGGATCTGGTTCTTCTGCTCGAGGGCGGCTTCGAGCTTCTGGCGCAGGATCTTCTCGTCGAAGAGGTCCTGAACCCGGACCCCGACCCGCGAGATCTTGTCGGCGTACGCCGGCCCGATGCCCCGTCCCGTGGTGCCGATCTTGGCCTTGCCGAGATAGCGCTCCGTGACCTTGTCGAACGTCGTGTGATAGCCCGTGATCACATGGGCGTTGGCGCTCACCAGCAGGCGCGACGTGTCGACTCCGCGCGACGTCAGCGTGTAGATCTCGTGGAAGAGCACGGACAGGTCGATGACCACTCCGTTGGCGATCACCGGCGTGCAGGTGGGGGTGAGGATTCCCGCCGGGAGCAGGTGCAGCGCGTACTTCTCTTCACCGACGACGATCGTGTGGCCGGCGTTGTTGCCGCCGTTGTACTTGACGACGAAGTCGACCTGGTCGCCCATGAGGTCGGTGGCCTTGCCCTTGCCCTCGTCGCCCCACTGGGCTCCGAGCAGCACGTGTGCGGGCATGGGTGGTCCTCTCAGCGCGCCTACGACCAGAACGCAGAAGGCCCGGTGTGGCGCATGCAAGCGCTCCGGGCCTCTTGCGGCGGAATCCTACCCGATGCGGGCGGGCGGCCGGGCGTGAACCGAGCCGCCCACCCGCTAGCTCAGTAGGTCCAGCCGGTCGCCGTCACCGCGACCTCTTGAGTCCCGGTCGGGGTGTAGATGAAGGCGATGAGGCAGGTCTCGGCGGCGTTCTTCGGCACCAGGATCGCCGGCGAATAGGCGGTCTGGACCGTGGTCCCCTCTCCTACGGTGACCGCTGTGATCTCGTTGATCACGCTGCCGCCCGTGGTGCAGTTGCCAGCCGTGGTCGGGATCAGCTGGCGCACGCGCAGCTTCACGGGACCCGTGCCGTCTTCGTGGGCCGCGGTGAGGGAGGAGATCGCGACTCCGAGGTTGGCCGGGATGTCGTAGACGACCGCGTTCGTCGTCTGGGTGGCGAAGTCGTACTTGCTGTAGTTGCCAGCCGGCTGCTTGAGCGCGACCGTGCCGTCGACTGTCATCGGACCTGAGCCGTCGTTGACCTTGACCGTCCCATCGACGGTCACGGCGCCACTTCCGTCTCCGACGGAGAGCTTGCCGCCGACCACGTGTGCCTTCAGCGAGGGGTTGGCCCCGTCGCCGATCTGAACGACGGACGTCGCCGCCAGGACCCCCACAGGCATCAAGACGACGGCCGCCGCGACGGCGACGACGATGGTGGTGAGCTGCTTGCCGGTGAATCGCTGGACTCGATCTGACATGACGCACTCCCCTCCGGCCGCGGCGAGTTCCGCGACCGCGCAGCGGACGCTAGCCCTCGCGGAGGGCCCGGCGCGCTCGCGCTGCTGAGCAGCAGTCAGAGGCCGAGCGCCGCTGAAGCGGCGGGGTCACTGTCGCGGAGGAAGCCGACGCAGCGCTCAGCCTCTTCCTGCTCGCCGATCGCGCCGGCTGCCTTCGCGAGTGCGCCCAGGCAGCGGAGGAAGCCCTGGTTGGGCGCGTGGCTCCACGGGACCGGCCCGTGCCCCTTCCACCCATTGCGCCGCAGCGCGTCCAGTCCGCGGTGATAGCCCGTCCGCGCGTAGGCGTAGGCCTCGATCGTCGCTCCCCGCCCGAGGGCGGCCTCGGCGAGCGCACCCCAGGCTGCCGAGTAGGTCGGGTAGCGGGCGGCCACAGCGGCTGGATCCTCGCCGGCGCTGAGGGCCGCAGCAGGCTCCGGCGACTCCGGCAACAGCGTGGGAGGCGGGCCGGCCATCAGGTCACCGTGCATGCTCATGTCCCCATCCTGCCGCGCCGCCGGCCCGGGGCCGAGGCCACCAGGGGGAGCAGCCGCTCGGCGTCGTCGAAGACCCGCCGCTGCGTCACCAAGGCCGCGACGACACCGGCGATCGCATAAGCGCCGAGCAGCATGTACATCACGACTATCTGGTAGCGGATCGCCAGCAAGGGCGAGACCCCCGCGATGATCAGTCCGGTCATCGCGCCCGGAAGCGAGATCAGGCCGACCACCTTCGTCTGGTCGATGGCGGGGTTGAGCGCGGTCCGCAGCGCCGTCCTCCGGTGGGGGGCGAAGGCGTCTGCCCCCGTCATGCCGAGGGCCAGTCGGGCCTCCACCTGCCGCCGGCTGCTGGCCATCTCGTCCCGCAGCCGGGCAAGCACCATCGAGGCCGACTGCATCGAGCCGCTGACGACCATGCCGCCGACGGGTACGACGACGAACGGCTTCGTGGAGATGATGCCGGCGCCGACGAGGACTCCCAGAGTGGCGACCACCCCGACCGCGATGGCGAAGGTCGCCGTACTCGTCGCCCCGGGCAGACCTCTCCCACGTCCCGCCGCGACCCGACCGGCGATGACGACCATCGCGACCACCCAGGCCAAGGATCCGGGCAGCCCCGTGTGCTGGAAGAGCACCTTGAGCAGTGCGCCGACTGCGACCAGCTGGACGGCGGCGCGCAGTGCGGCGAGGCCGATGTCGCGGGCGTTGTCGAGGTGAGCGCGTACGGCGACGGCGAGCGCAACCGCGACCAGGACGAGCGAGAGGCCGACCCCCCACCAGCTCGGAACGGGCACTGTCCTCACGTTCGCCCCAAGAACAACTTGGTGCGCTCGTCCTGGGGTGCGCCGAGCACGCCGTAGGAAGGGCCGCTCTCGATGACCTGCCCCTCGACGACGACGATGACGTCATCGGCGAGCCGCTCGGCTTGTGCCAGGTCGTGCGTCACGATCACGGCCGCCATGCCACCCGCGACGAGGCCGCGAATCACGGCTTCCACCTGTTGGGCGGCCTTGCGGTCGAGTGCAGACGTGGGCTCGTCGAGCAACAACACCTCGGGCTCCACCGACAGCGCCCGGGCCAGGCAGACCCGCTGTCCCTCTCCACCGGAGAGCTCAGCGGTGAAGCGGTCGGCGAAATCCGCTCGCAGACCGACGCGTTCGAGCAGCGCCTCGACGTCCGCGTCCGCCCGCGCGGTGCGCACGTCCTCGCGAACGGTCACGCCGAGCAGCACCGGCAGCTGCTGGACGAACCCGACCCGACGACGGAGCTCTGTCACCTCGTAGCTGCGCAACGGCTCCCCCTTGTAGCGCACCTCGCCGTGGGACGGCTCCTCGAGTCGGTCGAGCAGTCGCAGCAGGGTCGACTTCCCTGCACCGCTGGGACCGACTACGGCGGTGCAGCGCTCACCGTCGATGGTTGTGCTGACGCCCGTGAGCGGGTGGGAGTGCTCGGAGCCCCGCGGACGGGTGACCGTCACGCCGGAGAGCTCGAACAGGGCCACCCGCGAGAGTCAACCAGCGGTTCCGTCGGAGCTGTAGCGCACACTCCGGTCGAGCACCTTCCCGTGCGCGTCGACGCAGACGAAGGCTCCGTCGAACTTCGCCCCTTCGATCTGCGCACTGGCCTGGGCCTCAGGGTCGGCGATGCCGTCCAGTGACGTCACCACCCGCGGCGGGACGGAGCCGAAAGCGCAACCCGCGCTGCCGGGTGGGCCAAGCAACTCCACTGCTCCCCCCTCGGTGAGCAGGATCGAGCCCTTCGGCGTCAGAAACCCGGGAACAGCGGTGATCGTCACGTGACTCTGAGGGGAGCTGATGGTGGAGTCGCTGGCCCTCACCCGCAGGAAGGCGCCGTCAAGGCACAGGGCCCCGCTGCAGTCTGACAGCTCGTCCGGTGCTGCCAGGTAAAGCGGGCCGTAGCTGTCTCCCCCGTAGACCAGCCTGAAGCCGAGCGAGTCGGCGCGCAGCAGCTGGGCCGCGGCAACCCCCGCATCAGCAAGGGATGCGTCCGTGACCTGGTCCGCGAAGGCGCCTCGAGGACCGGCAGGAGCATGGACGTGGAGCGGCGTGAGCAGCACGCCCGGACCGGCCGGGACCAGGGCGGCGGTCCGGTTGTCCAGTCCCAGTCGGACAGCCGTGAAGGCGAGCGTGGCGGACAGGTCCACCCACGGGGCGGTGAGCCCGTCGCGGATGTCGACGTGCTCCCAGCTACCGAGCTCGGCACCGGGCAGGACATCCGCCGCGGGTACCAGGGCGGCGCCGCGGCGCTCCACGACGTCCACGCCTGGAGCGACGAGCAGCCGGAGGATGCGCACGCTGGCCCCGTCCACGCCCGGCGGCGCGGGCTCCGGGCCTGGGTAGTCCACGACGAGCGCACGGGCAGTGCTCTCCAGCGGCCAGGTCCCCGTGGCCCGCAGCACGCCGTGGTCGTCCCCGATGATCGCCACCTCGGGAGCCCCGCCGACGATCGCCTCCAGGATGACCACTCGGCCGCCGGACGCGGTGCCTCCCCAGAGCACGGAGGTGGTGCCGACGCGAGGGTCGACCTTGTGCCAGACCGCCGTCGCCGCGACATGCAGCGCGTGCTCGAGGCCGAGCGGTCCCCGCGGGGCCCACGGAAGCAGTCCGACGGCATTCGCGGGCCGGCTGGTTTCGCGCACCGGCTTGCCGTCGGCGGCCTGCCAGCGCAGCACCCCGGCCGTGCCCGCGGCGAGCAGCACCGCCGCGGCCAGAAGCACCAGGGCTCGGCGACGGTGACCGCTGTGACGCGGGGGAGAATCTCCGGCCACCGCTGACACCGGCTCGGCCAGACGTCGGCGCACCCAGCGGACGCGCCGCCCCAGCAGGGCCGCGATGTCCGTCACGTCAAGGCCTTCGACGTCACGCAGCGCCTGCGCGGCTCGGGCCTGGGCGGCCGAGCGGTCGGCTGACGAGCGGACGAAGGCGTCCACAGCGGCGCGCCAGACCGCGGCGTCGGCGCCCAGGTCGCCACGGCGCACGGCGCGCGAGCTCGCCGCCTGCGCAGCGGCCTCCGCGATCGCTCGCGCCCGAGCCTCATCGGCGGTCAGTGCGCAGCAGAAACGCAGGAGGTGGTCACCGCGTAGCCCGACGTACTCGTCCAAGACCCCCATGCCGGAAGTGAAGCGGCGCAGCGGCCTGAGCGGTAGGGGGGTCAGCGAGAGGCAGCTGCGCCGAGGTGGCGAAGCAGCCACTCCAGAAGGGGGCGACTCTCGCGCCAGGTGTCCACGACCCGGTCGCGCGCGTCCGGGGTGGCGAGCCACGGCTCCACCGGCCACTCGCGCCAGACGTAGAAGGACTTCTGGCGAAGCAGCCTTATCCGAGGGTGGTCGCGCGAGTACCCGCGGGGCGCCGTGGCGACGGCCTCGCCGCCGAAGGAGATCCCGCCGCGCTCGAGGTCGGTGACGATCTGCTCCAGCTCGGCTCCGGTGACCGGGTCGTCGATGGCCTTGCGAGCGCGGTCGATCGCGGCCGGATCGGGGTGGTAGGAGCCGGCGCCCGCGCGCAGCCCCGCGGCGGACATCTGCACGTAGAAGGCGCGACCGTCGTCGTCGCGCACGAGGGCGCCGATGTGCGTCTTGTACGGCGTCTTGTCCTTGCTGAAGCGCACGTCTCGGTAGGGCCGGAACACCTTGCCCACACCGAACTCCGCGACGACCGACGCCAAGAGAGCGTCCATCGGCGCACGCACCGAGACGTCGTACACGTCCTTGTTGGCAGTCCAGTAGCTCTTGGAGTTGTCCTCCTCGAGCCCGTCGTAGAAGTCCACGGCTGCCATCGGCCAGCCGGTGAAGGTCATGTCAGCGTGGCCAGCAGCTTCTCGGTCGCCGCCGCGACCTCCTCAACCGCAGCGTCGAACACCTCGACGTTGCGGCGCGCGGGCACGCGGTAGCCGGACAGCTTGCGGACGAACTGCAGGGCAGCGGCCCGGATCTCCTCCTCGGTCGGCTCGGTTCCGCGCAGGGTCAGGATGGATCGGCACATGACCAGCACGATAGGCGGCAGGATTGGCTTATGGCAGATGACCCTGCAGTTGATGACGGCCCAGCCAACCGGCACTGGGGGACGAGGCTGTTCAACCGGGCCTGGGAGATCCTCGACTCGGGGGACAGCGAGCCGGCAGCGCAGCGAGAGCTGCTGAGCGCCACCTTCGGTCAGCGCTGGCACTGGTTCGAGGTCGGCGGCCCCAAGGAACGCGCGGTCGCGGACTGGCAGGTGGCGCACGCGTTGTGCCGCCTCGGGTACGGCGACCTGGGGGCCGAGTTCGCCAAGACGGCACTGGCCGAGGCCGAGGGGTGGGACGAGGCCCCGCTGTGGTTGCGCGCCTCCTGCTACGAGGGGATGGCCCGTGCCTGCGCGGCCAACGGCGACAGCGACGGCCGCGCGACGTGGACGGCGCGTTGCACCGACGCGCTTGCCAGGCTCGACGACCCGGAAGACCGCGAGCTGATCAGCAGCCAGCTGGCCTCGATCCCCTAGGCCTTCGTCACCGGCCCATGACTGACCACGTGCCCTCGCGCGTCCTTGCACACGAAGGTGCGGGAGACGCCGGTCGCCGCTTGCAGGTGTGCCGGGCCGAGCCGATCCACGTCGTCGCCGCTGAGCTGACAGGTGGCCGACCCGGGGGCGCCGATCAGCACGACGTACTCATCGAGGTGGATCACCAGCGAGCCGTCGACGATCGATCCGTCGACAGGATTGGCTACACCGTCGGTCCCCGCCACGGCCCACAGCCCTCGCTCGCACTCGTCGGAGCAGCCGGGACGCGGGACGAGGTTGTAGAGGCGGATGGACGTCGAGTCGGACGTGCCGAACCCCACCCACAGCAGGGACACGTCGACCTCGGGCACGAAGGCGTACTGCTCGATGGCTAGCACGTCGTCGGCCAGCTGGGCGTCGCTCGGCGGATCCTGCGACTCCGCGCGCAGCTTTGCCGGGGAGGGGCTCAGCACGGGCTGCTGCGTGAGCATGCTCTCCGTGTCTGTGACGAGGTAGGTCGTCCCGCGGTCCCGCAACGCAGTGACAGCGAAGTCCGCCGAGAGGTCGAGCCACGGCGCGCTGAGGCCGGCGTGGGTGACCAGCGGCTCCCACGGGCCGAGCTTGTCCTCGTCGGCGAGCGCCCGGACAGTCAGCGAGCGCCGCTCCATCTCGGCCGCAGGGTCGACGAGCGCACGCACCAGCCGCGCACCGTGGCTGTAGCTCGTCAGCGCCAGGTCGGGGAGCCCGGAGTACGGGATGATCAGAACGTCGGGTGCGATGCTCATCGGGTCGGAGCGCAGCAGCACCAGCCCGCTCTTCTCCTCACCGATCGCGGCAACCTGCGGCGTCTCGTCCTGGTCATAGCCCTGCAGCACCACGAGCCGCCCGTGCCCGACGTGGCCTGCCCACAGCGTCTGCACCTGGTCGAGCTTGTTGGAGACCCCCTGCCGCCAGACGCGCTCCGCGTCGTGGCGCAGCTTCTCGTCCAGGAGGAGGTCACCCCGCGGCTCCCATTTGATCAGCCCGTCCCCGCGCGCGATGTCGGGCCGACTGACGTGGGTGAGCACCGAGTAAGCCCCCACGGTGAGGAGCGAGATGAGCGCCACCGCAGTAGCCACCAGGGCGTACCTGCCGCGGCGGGCGCGGCGATGGATGGTGAGGGCGGCGTGGCCGCGCCTCGCGAGGTCTTCGGGGGCTGGGCCGAGCGCCGGCGAAGGCACCTCGACGTCGGGCACCTGCACCTCGGAGCCGAGGAACCAGTGCAGCTCGTGCGGGGGGACGTTCTCCAACGACGTGAGCGCTGCCGCCGCCCAGCTCTGCGGCGTGACGCCTTCGGGGGCCGGATAGCGCCCCTTCAGGTAGGTCCTGACCGCGCGGCGCAGGACAGCGCGGTGCGCCACCTGCTCTCCCCGGCGGACGGCGCGTTCCCGGAGCGCGACGACTCCTTCGACGGCGAGCGACGACCCGGCAACCCCTGCGAGCGCTGTGCAGAAGCGGATCAGGTCAGACCCGTGGTCGGCGACGTAGCCCTCGATGGACTGGCTCAACGGAGGTCGACTGGCGATCAGGCGGTGCGGGACGTGCCGCTGGAACGGAGGTCTTCGCAAGCGCGTACGACGCGCGCCGCCATCCCTGCCTCCGCCAGCTTCCCCCACGCCCGGGGGTCGTAGGTCTTCTTGTTGCCGACCTCGCCATCGACCTTCAGCACGCCGTCGTAGTTCTTCAGCATGTGATCAACGACCGGGCGGGTGTAGGCGTACTGCGTGTCGGTGTCGACGTTCATCTTGATGACGCCGTAGTCGAGCGTCTCGCGGATCTCGTCGAGCTCCGAGCCGCTGCCGCCGTGGAAGACCAGGTCGAACGGCTGCTCCTTGCCCACCTGGGCCCCCACAGTCTTCTGGATGTCGGCGAGGATCGAGGGCTTGAGCTTGACGTTCCCCGGCTTGTAGACCCCGTGGACGTTGCCGAACGTGGCCGCGAGCAGGTAGCGGCCCTTCTCGCCGGTGCCGAGCACGTCCGCGACGCGCTGGGCGTCGGCGGGGTGCGTGTAGAGCTTCTCGTTGATCTCGTTGGCGACGCCGTCCTCCTCGCCGCCGACGACACCGATCTCCATCTCCATGACGATGCGGGCTTTGGCGCAGGCCTGCAGCAGGTCGTCGGCGATGCGGATGTTCTCCTCGAGCTCGACCGCCGACCCGTCCCACATGTGCGACTGGAACAGCGGGTTCTCACCTCGGCCGACCCGCTCCTGAGACAGGGCGATGAGGGGTCGCATGAAGCCGTCGAGCTTGTCGGCTGGGCAGTGGTCGGTGTGCAGCGCGACCTGCACCGGGTAGTTCTTGGCCACCACGTGGGCGAACTCCGCGAGGCCGACCGCGCCCGCCACCATGTCCTTCACCGTCGAGCCCGAGGCGTACTCGGCACCGCCCCAGGAGACCTGGATGATCCCGTCGCTGCCCGCCTCGGCAAATCCGCGCAGCGCGGCGATCACCGTCTGGGAGGAGGTGCAGTTGATCGCCGGGTAGGCGTACCTGCCCGCTTTGGCCGCGTCGAGCATGTCGGCGTAGGCGTCGGGCGTGGCGATCGGCATCGCGGGGCTCCTCGTCGAGCGGCGTCAGCGGCGGTCGTGCCGCAGCCTAATCCGCCCGCCGCAGCCGCCTCCTAGCGCGCGAAGGAGTCCTGCATGTCCGCGCTCACCGCGACGAGCAGGTCGGCCAGCTGCTGGAGGGACAGCACCGGCTCGGCTCGGGTGATCTCGGGCCTTGTGGCCCGCTCCTTGTCCGCAGGTGAGGTGAAGGTCCCGGACGCGATGACCTCAGCCATCCCCGGCCACCAGGCATTGACGGACTGCGCGTGCACTCCGGTGCCGTCCGGCCGCAGCACCTCGGCCATGACATCGACGACACCGTGGTAGTTCACGGCGGAGCGGGTGATGAGCACCGCGCCGTCGGCAAGGGGGCGCACGACGCAGGGCTGACCCTGGGCGAACTCGGGGTCCCCGCACGGGTTCGGCTGCAGGTTGCGTGGCGTCGTGGTGATGCTGACGTAGAGGTAGCCCTTGCCGTCCCCGTCGTCGACCGTCCCGCTGATCCCGCCGTCGGTCGCGTCCTTGTCCTCCGAGACGTCGAACGACAGCGCCGCCGGGGCATGTGCCAGGACCGACTCGTGCAAGCGGTGAGCCAGCGGCGATCCCGGCGGGTGCGCCAGGTCTCGCGGCGCTTGCGGGGACGCGTCCGGCTGCGACCCGACGGTGACGACACGATCGTGGGACGGAGCTGACTGGGCCAGGACCGTCGCGCCCACTGCCAGCAACGCGGCCGCGAGAGCGCTTCCACCCATCGCCGCCTGACGGCGGCGCCGGCTCCTCCGCGTACGGCCGATCACCTGCTCGACCGAGAGCGCGAACGGCGGCTCGTCGCAGATCAGGGTGTCGAAGTCGACGGGGGTCATCACAGCTCCAGCGGTAGAGGCGAGTGGGAACCGAGCAGGGCCCGCAACGTGCCGAGCCCCTTGGCGGTCTGGCTCTTCACGGTGCCCTCGGCGCAGCCGAGCGCGGCAGCCGTCTCGGTGACGGACAAGTCGTCGTAGAAGCGAAGGACGAGGCACGCACGCTGCCGCGGGGGAACCTGGCGCAGGGCGGCGGCCAGCTCCATGCGGTCCCCCAGCCCCCCGGACTCGGCCACCGCGTAGTCGGGCACGTCGCCGAAGAGCCGTTCGCGGCGGCTGGGGCGACGCGTCTCGTCGACGTACGCGCGCACCAGGACGGTCCGCAGGTAGCTGTCCAGGGCCTCCCGCTCGCGCACCTTGGCCCAAGAGGCGTAGAGCTTCACGAACGCGGTCTGGACCAGGTCCTCAGCGCGGTGCCAGTCCCCGCACAACAGGTAAGCCGTCCGTCGCAGCGAGCGCGCACGCCCCGCGAAGAGCTCGCGGAACGCTGCTTCGTCCTCAGCCCGCACGGTCCCACCTTCCTCGTCCTGTCCTCAGGACGGAAGTCGGGTGGATCCAGGTTGCCTGGGTAGCCTCCAGCGGTGAACACCGCGCTGAACCTGTTGAACGCAACGGCGCTCTCCGACGCCGGCCTGTTCGTGGTCCTGGCGATCCTGTTCGCCGAGACCGGCCTGCTCGTGGGCTTCTTCCTGCCGGGCGACTCGCTGCTCGTCGCAGCGGGCATCGCCGCCGCCAACCACAAGCTCTCGCTTGCGGGGCTGCTCGTCGGAGCGCCGCTTGCAGCGATCATCGGCGGTCAGGTCGGCTACCAGCTCGGCCGTGCGGGCGGTCCACGCCTGTTCGCGCGGCCCGACTCGCGCTTCTTCCGCAACGAGTACGTCGACCGCGCGCGTCACCACCTGGACCGCTTCGGCAACGCCAAAGCCATCGTGCTGGCTCGTTTCGTGCCGATCGTCCGCACCATGCTCAACCCGGTGGCCGGTGCCATCCGGATGCCGCTGCGGACCTTCATCCCCTGGAACATCGTCAGCGGCCTGGTCTGGGCGGTCGGTGTCACCTTGGCCGGCTACCAGCTGGGCAAGAGCGTCAAGGGCATCGACCGCTTCCTGCTGCCGCTCATCGCCTTGATCGTGCTGGTCTCGGTCGTGCCGATCGTCCTCGAGGTGCGGCGTTCGCGTGCCGCCTCAGGCGGGCGGACCTGACCTCGGCGCAGGCGCG
Organism: Frankiaceae bacterium; assembly: GCA_030840515.1. Taxonomy (GTDB): domain Bacteria; phylum Actinomycetota; class Actinomycetes; order JAVEEJ01; family JAVEEJ01; genus JAVEEJ01. Next base: position 12,331 of record JAVEEJ010000320.1, read on the forward strand.
ATCCAGGTGAGGTCGGCGATCTCCTCGGTGTAGATCGTGTGTGAGCCGCCGACCGGCAATGCCACCAGATCCAGCAGCAGGCTGAGCGGCACATGGTCCGCCAGCAGGTGCAGCACCATCTCGTCCTCGGTGCCGAGCTCTTGCTGTGTCGTCGTCATCTCGTTCCTCCCTACGGAGCAACCCCCGTTAGTGCTTTCGGCCCCGCGGGGAGCGGCCTCAATGGCCCGAACGGGTGAAAACGGACAATCGGGCCGCGGGAGCGCCCGGAGGCGCCGCGGCGGTCAGGGGCTCGGCGGCGCGGGGGGAGCCGGCGGCGCCCCCGGCGAGGGCGGCGCCCCCGGCGCCGACACGGCTGGCGCCGCGGGACCGGCGCTTGGCCCTGCCGTGCCGAAGTCCACCGTGGGCACAGCCCGCACCTCGGGGTCGTTGGCCTCGAAGTACTCCGCCTTCGTGAAGTGGAAGATCGAGGCGACGATTGCCGACGGGAACGACTCGACCCGCACGTTGAGCGCCCGGACGTTCGCGTTGTAGAAGCGCCGTCCCGCGGCGATGCGGTCCTCGGTCTCGGTGAGCTGCTGCTGCAGCGCGAGGAAGCCCTGGTTGGCCTGCAGCTGCGGGTAGGCCTCGGCGACGGCGAAGAGCCGCCCCAGCGCTGCCCCGAGGACACCTTCCTGCGCCGCCTGCTGCGCCGGCCCGGCGCCGGGCGCCATCGCCGCCGAGCGGGCGCGCGCCACCTCCTCGAAGACCTCGCGCTCGTGAGTCGCGTAGCCCTTGACCGTCTCCACCAGGTTCGGAATCAGGTCGTGGCGACGGGTGAGCTCGACATCGATCTGACGCCAGCTCTCCTGCACCACGTTGCGCTGCTGGACGAAGCGGTTGTAGGAGACGACGGTCGCAATCGCGAGGAGCGCGATCACCCCGAGGACGATCCAGAGCGCGGTCATGATGCGGGCCTTCCAGTGGTCGGGTCGCCGGCGTCAGGCACACCGTGGTCACGCCAGATGAAGGACGGTACGCCAGCCACGACAGCGCTCAGCGTCGACAGCCTGCCCAGCAGGTCCACGGGGGTGAGCCGACCGGACTCCCACGACAGGATCAGCGGCCCTTCGATGCGCCAGCTGGTCTGTGGGCAGGTCAGCAGGGTCTGCATGGTGCGCGGCGTCAGCACGTCGCAGGCGAACTTGCGATCACCGGCAGACACGTGGAAGCGCTGGTTGAACTCGTCGCTCTCGAGCTCGATGTCGTCGAAGCCGAGGAGTGCAGCCGCCTTGTGGAACACGGACTCACCCGTGACCTGCAGCGTCGGCAGGTAGGCGGGTAGCCGCAGCCCGGCCACCGAGTAGCGGTGGGTCGTGGTGGTCCGGTTGCCCTTGGCGTCCGTCGAGTGCGTCTCATAGCTGTAGTCGAAAGCGACCATGTCGAAGCCGGACGCGGAGCCATGCAGCACGTTGCGGGCGCGTTGGCTGTCGCCCTGTCCAAACGGCGGGCCCTGGGCGAAGACGACGAGTGAGGGGTCCTCCGCGTCATATCGCCACTGCTTCGACAGGGCGAAGCGCATGAGCTCCTCGCGACGCTTCTTGTCCGCCAGGTAGCCCAGCACGAGGAACGCCCCCACCGCGAGCGCGATCGCGACGAAGACCAGGCCCTCCACGGCGCTGACCCTAGATCGTCAGGCCCGCCCGCTCGGGTTCTCGGGCTCCCCCTCCGCCGCGGGTGAGGCACCCCATTGACCCGGCTGCGCGCCCGGCAGGGCGGACTCACCAGCGGGAGCAGCAGGCGGGAACGGCGGGGGCGGAGTCGCCGCGTGGCGGGACTTCTGGACGCCGATGGCGGCGAACTTGAAGCCCTCGTAGGCCGCGATGGCATAGAAGGCCACGTCCAGCCCGGCGAACCCGGCCTTGTAGACGTCCCAGAACAGCCGCGGGTCCTCGACCATCTTGCGCAGCACCTCCATCGTGGAGGTGCTGACACCGTGGTCGGAGAGAACTGAGGCGAGTGCGTGCGCATCGGTGAACACGTCGCCGAGGAAGCAGCCGAGCAGGGCCAGCACCGCGCCGGCGATCGGCAGTCGAGGGTCCGTGGAGTTGGACCGCTGCATCGCCAGACCGACCAGGAAGCCGATCGCCACGGCGACGATCCCGATCTTGTAGTCGGTCACCACCGTCAGCACCGCCCAGGCGGCCGCCCCCACCAGAGCAGCGACCAGGCCGTAGCCGATGCCGCGGCCCAGACCTGTCCGCGCCGAACTGTTCATCCCCGAGCTGTCCGTCGCCGAGCCGTCCATCTTCGTCCCCCTCCGCTCACCGGGCAGTGCACGTCCGCGGAACCTTAGAGCGGTGGAGGCGTCCCGACAGGGACCTGGAGGGTGAATCTGCGGCGAGCCGCGCGATCAGGCCAGGCCGAGATCCGCGAGCGAGTACGCCGACAGGTAGGCGAGCCCGGCCTCCTGCACCGCAGGCGCGGCGCCGCGTTCCACGATGACGGCGACGCCGACCACGTCCGCACCCGCCTCACGCAAGGCCTCGACGGCGGTCAGCACCGACCCGCCCGTGGTGGACGTGTCCTCGACGGCGAGGACCCGGCGGCCTGCGACCTCGGGACCCTCGATCCGACGCTGCAGCCCGTGGGCCTTGCCCTCCTTGCGGACCACGAACGCGTCGAGCTTGCGCCCGGTGGCCGCGGCTGCGTGCAGCATCGCGGCGGCGACCGGGTCGGCCCCGAGCGTGAGCCCGCCGACGGCGTCGTACTCGAGCTCTGATGTCACCTCGAGCATCACCCGCCCGACCAGCGGCGCGGCCTCGGCGTCGAGCGTCACGCGGCGCAGGTCGACGTAGTAGTCGGCCTCCTTGCCACTGGAGAGCGTGACGCGGCCGTGGACCACGGCCTTGTCCTTGATCTGGGAGAGCAGCGCCTCGCGGTCAGTCACGGGCCACCACCCTAGGTCCAGGGCTTTCGCCGGCTAGGTGAAGTCCCGCCCCGCCCGCGAGGAGATCTGGGCAGACGCTCGCATCGGCACCAACCGCGTCAGCGCGACGGCGGCCTTGTAGCGCCGCGACGGGATGCTCACCGAGCGGCCCCGACGCAGATCCCGCAAGCCCTCCCCGACCACACGCTCGGCGGACAGCCAGGCCCACGACGGCAGCCTCGTCATGTTCATGCCGGCGCGGTCGTGGAACTCCGTGTGGGTGAAGCCTGGACAGACCGCGCAGACCCGCACGCCGGTTCCTGCCAGGTCGACCTGCGCGGCGCGCGACAACGTGGTGACGTAGGCCTTCGTCGCCGAGTAGGTCCCGCGCGCCGTGAAACCGGCAACGCTCGAGACGTTGACGACGTCACCGCTGCCGCGCGCCACCATCGACGGCAACGCGGCCAGCATGAGGCGCAGCACGGCGCGCGTGTTGACGTCGAACATGCGCAGCTCGTCCTCCACCGAGGCCTTGAGCAGCCGGCCGTGCACCCCGAGGCCGGCGTTGTTGACGAGTACGTCGACACCGGCGGAGAGCCGTGCCTCCACCGCCGCGCAGCCCTTCTCGCTCGCCAGGTCGGCGGAGAGCACCTCGGCCCTGGTCGGAAGCGAGGCAGCCATCGACTCCAGCCGCGCCCGGTCCCTGGCCACCAGCACGAGGTCGTGTCCCTCTGCGGCGAGCTGGCGGGCGAAGGCCGCGCCGATCCCGGCCGTCGCGCCGGTCACGAGCGCTGTTGGCACGTCAGCCGCCGATCTTCGCGAGCAGCTCCGACTCGCGCTCGCGGGTCATGCCGATGCCGGGCCGCGGCGGCACGAGCCCGACGTCCCAGGCGCCCTGCACGGTGTCCAGGGCAGGGCGGGTCTGCAGCCCTGACGCCATCGCGCGGTCGACGTGCACGTCATAGAGCCGCCAGGCCTCCGGCACCCATGCCGGGAACTCGCTCCAGGGCTCGCCGCCCGCCGCGAGCAGCCGCTCGTCGTCCACCCAGGTCAGCTGCGCGTCACCGCCGGAGACCGTGACGCAGGCTTCCAACAGCTCGCCCATCGTGGCGTGGCCGGTCGGCCCGGTGACGTTGTAGGCGCCTCGGGCACCACTGTCGACCGCTGCGTCCAGCATCCACGCCGCGAGGTCGCGCGCGTCGACGTACTGCAGTGGTCGCTCCGGCCTGCCCGGCGCCAGCACGGCGCCTCCTTCGGCGCAGCGACGCAGCCAGTAGGCGATGCGCGCGATGTTCTCGTAGGGCCCGAAGATCAGGCCGGCGCGAACGAGTACGGCGTCCGGGAAGGACTCGAGCACGGCCCGCTCCGCACCGGCCTTGGACCCGGCGTAGTCCAGATCGGTCGCGTCCGGCGCTCCGTCGAAGACCGGCGAGGACTCGTCCACGGAGACGGTCTCGCTGTCTGTGTAGACCGAGATCGAGCTGACGAACACGTAGCGGTCAACCCGGCCCGCCAGCGCCTGGGCGCCCCGCTGGACCGCTCGCGGCTGCTGGCCGCTGACGTCGACCACGGCGTCCCAGGTGTCTGCGCCCAGCGACGCGTAGCCGTCGTCGGCATAGCGGTCGCCGTGCCTGGCCTCGACCCGTGGATCCGGCGTACCCGTCACCCCTCGGTTGAAGGTCGTCACCTCCCAGCCCCGGTCGAGCGCCTGGGCCACCACGTGCCTGCCCACGAAGGAAGTGCCGCCGATCGCGAGGAGTCGCATCTCGCCGATCCTGCCATCTCGCAACTCATCACCAGATCGGCGAAAGATTCGCGCGGTCGCCGGACACACTGTCGACGTGACGCCTGCCGAGTTCGAGGCCGTCGTCGCGGAGGTCTGGATCCCGGTGCAGCGCTACCTGCGACGCCGCCTCGACGCCGCGACGGCCGACGATGTGCTGTCGGACGTCCTGCTCGTCATGTGGCGCCGTCGCGCCGAGCTGCCCGACGAGCCGCTCCCCTGGTGCTACGGAGTGGCCAGGCGGTGCATGGCCAACGCGCTGCGTGGCGACCAGCGGCGGCTGCGGCTGGTCGACCGGATCGCCGCGCAGGCTCCGCCCGCGCTGACCGGCGAGGACGACGCGCTGGCCGAGGCGCTGAGCAGCCTGGCGGAGGCAGACCGCGAGCTGCTCCGGCTCTGGGCCTGGGAGGGCCTCGCGCCGAGGGAGCTCGCCGCCGTCCTGGACATCACGCCCAACGCGGCGAGCATTCGGCTGCACCGCGCCACCAAAAGACTGCGCACGGCGCTCGGAAAGACCAGGGGCGGTGCCGGACACAGGCGGCTACGACAGGGAGAGGAGGCACCACGATGACACTCGACGACGAGCTGCGAGCCCGGCTGAGGGGCGTCGACCCGGCGCCTCCCGACACCGCCCTGGACCCGTCATCGAGCCTGCGGGCTCGCCAGCTGCTGGAGCGCGCCATGACCGACACCCTCACCGAGACACCCTCCGCACCCAAGCCTGGGCGGTCGCGGCTCCCGCTCATCGCAGCTGCGGCTGCCGCCGTCGCCGCACTCGCCGTGGGCGCCGTCGTACTCGCCTCCGGAGACGGCTCGCCGGCCCCGAAGACCGCGCACAAGTCGACCCTTGCGCTCAAGGCCCCGGCCCAGGCCGGCGGGATCACCATGGGCTCGTGCATCCGCTTCGAGGTGTCGATCCTCAAGGACATGTCACCCGCGTTCGCCGGCACCGCTACCTCCGTCGGCGACGGCACGGTGTCCTTCGACGTCGACCACTGGTACGCCGGCGGCACAGCTGATGTCGTGACGGTCACGCAGCCGGACGCGAGCGGGCCGATCAGCATCGAGGGCGGCGTGACGTTCGAGCAGGGCAAGCGCTACCTCGTCACCGCCGCCGACGGCGTCGTCAACGGCTGCGGCTACACGGCAGAGGCCACCCCCGACATGGAGGCTGCGTTCAACCAGGCCTTCGGCGGCTGAGCCCCGGCCCTCCCGGGGAGGAACGGGGGCGAGTACGGCGAACTCCTCGTGAGACCGCCGTGTTCGCCCCCCCTTGCCTCGGAGCCCCCCAGTGAAGCTGCGCCTGCTCACCATCCCTGCCGCCCTGTCGGTTCTCGCCTTCCTCGGCACCAGCGCCCACGCCGGCACTGAGCCGCAGGTCAAGGACGCGTCGGGCGACGCCCGGACCCAGCAGGCGGGGCACGACATCGTCGGGGTCAGCTACGAGGTGACGAAGACGGTCACGAAGACCACCAAGACGGTCAAGGGCAAGAAGATCACCGTCACCACCACCACGCCGAAGAACCTGGTCATCACGCTCAAGCTGGCCGGCGCCCCGAGCCAGCAGCCGGGAGTGCTGTACGACACCTCGGTCAACACCGCCTGCGGTGCGCTGGAGCTGCAGAGCTACTACGACAGCTCGGCTCAGGGCATGGTCGACTACTCCAACTTCGCCGAGTGCGGCCCGGACAACACCCTCGCCGGCGTGACGATCAACACCTATGACCTCACCCCCGACGTGGTCTTCGGCGCCGACTCCATCGCCTACACGATGTCGTGGAAGTCGCTGCCCAAGGAGATCAAGCTCGGGCAGACCTGGGACTCGCCCAGCGCCTACACCGCGCTCGCCGACCCGCTGCTCGGCTTCGACACGGTGACCTTCGTCGACCCGGCGACAGCGATCGACGACGCCTCGGGCAGCAGCTTCAAGCTCAGCTAGTCACGTCGTGGGGTGACGACGAGCTCGTCACCGGCGCGGTCTACCACCACGGTGTCGCCGTCTCGCACGTTGCCGCCCAGTAGCTCTCGCGCGAGCTGGTCACCGATCGCGGTCTGCACCAGCCGGCGCAGCGGACGCGCGCCGTAGACGGGGTCGAACCCGGTCAGCGCAAGCCACTCGCGGGCGGCGGGCGTGACCTCGAGCTCGAGTCGGCGCCCGGAGAGCCGCCGCGCGAGCTGAGCCACCTGCAGGTCGACGATGTGCGCCAGCTCCTCGGTGCCGAGCGCGTCGAAGACGACGATGTCATCGAGCCGGTTGAGGAACTCCGGCTTGAAGGTCGCCCGCACCACCGAGAGCACAGCGTCGTGGCGCTTCGCGTCGTCGAGCGTCGGGTCGACGAGGTAGGCCGACCCGAGGTTGGAGGTCAGGACCAGGATCGTGTTGCGGAAGTCGACCGTCCGCCCTTGCCCGTCAGTGAGCCGGCCGTCGTCGAGCACCTGCAGCAGGACGTCGAACACCTCGGGGTGGGCCTTCTCGACCTCGTCGAGCAGCACGACGGAGTAGGGCCGACGGCGCACCGCTTCGGTGAGCTGCCCGCCCTCGTCGTAGCCGACGTAGCCCGGGGGCGCACCCACGAGCCGCGAGACCGAGTGCTTCTCGCCGTACTCGCTCATGTCGATCCGGACCAGCGCCCGCGGGTCGTCGAAGAGGAACTCGGCCAGCGCCTTCGCGAGCTCGGTCTTGCCGACGCCGGTCGGCCCGAGGAACAGGAACGAGCCCGTCGGGCGGTCCGGGTCGGAGATCCCCGCGCGAGCGCGCCGGACCGCATCGGAGACGGCGCGCACCGCAGCCTGCTGGCCGACGACTCGGGAGCCGATCAACTCCTCCATGTGCAGCAGCTTGGCCGTCTCGCCTTCGAGCAGCCGACCGGCCGGAATGCCGGTCCAGGCCGAGACCACCTCGGCCACATCGTCAGGGCCGACCTGCTCTCGCACCATCGCGCCCGGCGCCTGCTCGGTGGCGGCGGCCTCCTCGATCTCCTTCTCCAGCTGCGGGATCCGGCCGTAGAGCAGCTCTGCCGCACCGCCGAGGTCTCCCTCGCGCTGAGCCCGGTCAGCCTGGGTGCGGAGCTCATCGAGCTGCTTCTTCAGCTCGCCGACGCGGTTGAGCCCTGACTTCTCGCGCTCCCACTGCGCGGTGAGGCCGGCGAGCTTCTCCTTCTCGTCTGCAAGGCGCTTGCGCAGGACGGCGAGTCGCTCCGCCGACGCCGCGTCGGTCTCCTTCGCGAGGGCCAGCTCCTCCATCGTGAGCCGGTCCACCGAGCGCCGCAGCTCGTCGACCTCCACCGGTGAGGAGTCGATCTCCATCCGCAGCCGGGACGCGGCCTCGTCGACCAGGTCGATCGCCTTGTCGGGCAGGAAGCGGGAGGTGATGTAGCGGTCGGAGAGAGTGGCGGCAGCGACGAGGGCCGCGTCGGAGATCGCCACCTTGTGATGAGCCTCGTAGCGCTCCTGCAATCCGCGCAGGATCGCGATCGTGTCCTCAACGCTCGGCTCGCCGACGAGCACCGGCTGGAAGCGGCGCTCCAGCGCGGGGTCCTTCTCGATGTGCTTGCGGTACTCATCGAGCGTCGTCGCCCCGACCATCCGCAGCTCGCCGCGCGCGAGCATCGGCTTGAGCATGTTGCTCGCATCCATCGAGCCCTCGGCCGCGCCGGCACCGACGACGGTATGCATCTCGTCGATGAAGGTGATGGTCTGTCCCTCGCTCGCCCTGATGTCGGCGAGGACCGCCTTGAGCCGCTCCTCGAACTCCCCGCGGTATTTCGCGCCCGCGACCATGGCGCCGAGGTCCAGCGAGATGACCCGCCTGCCCTTCAGCGACTCGGGTACGTCGCCCGCGACGACGCGCTGCGCGAGTCCTTCGACCACAGCCGTCTTCCCGACTCCCGGCTCCCCGATGAGGACGGGGTTGTTCTTCGTACGGCGGCTGAGCACCTGCACGACGCGGCGGATCTCGGCGTCGCGGCCGACGACCGGGTCGAGCTCACCTTTCTTGGCTCGTTCGGTGAGATCCACGCCGTACTGCGCCAGCGCCTCGCCCGTGGCCTCGGCGTCCTTGCTGGTGATCCGCTCCTCACCGCGGATGGCCTCGTAGGCCTCGCGCAGCGGCCCCACCTCCGGCAGCAGAGCGCCGGTGTCACGGTCAGCGGCGAGGCCGAGCAGCAGGTGGGCTGTCCCGACGTACGCGTCCCCGAGCCTGGTCGCCTCCTGGTCCGCGACTGCGAGCGCCGCGACGAAGGCACGCGAGGGCTGAGGCGTGGCGACCGTGCTGCCGCTCACCTTCGGCTGTCCCTCGGCGAGCCGCGTGGCGCGTTGGGTCAGCTCCCCCGGCGCAGTGCCGACCTGCTGGAGCAGCTCGGTCACGGTGGGGTCGCTGGAGGCCAGCAAGGCAAGCAGCAGGTGAACCGGCTCGACGGCTGCGGTGCCGTCGACTGTCGCGCGGGTGAAGGCGGCGTTCACCGCATGACTGGCACGAGTCGTCAGTCGCTCAGCGTTCATGTGAACTCCCGTCGGGGCGCCACACGACGACCGCACCGCGGTCGACGGGCACCAGGTCGCGTCGATAGGAGGCGTGTACGGCGGCCTCGCGCCGAGCCATCTCGGTGCGAGCCGTCTCCAGCTCGGCCGCCAGCTCGCGGATCTTGGCTTGCAGCGCCACCACCTGGTTCTCCAGCTCGAGAATCCGCTTGATGCCGGCGAGGTTGACGCCTTCCTGCTGGGACAGCCGCTGCACCTCGCGCAGCGCCGCCACGTCACGGCTGGAGTAGCGCCGGCCACCACGCGCGGTGCGGCCGGGAGAGACCAAGCCGAGGCGGTCGTACTGACGCAAGGTCTGCGCGTGCATCCCCGCGAGCTGGGCAGCCACCGAGATGACGAAGACCGGGGCGTCGTCGTCGGGCATCATCGCTGGCTCCGCAGCTGCGCCATGAGGTGCTCGCGGGGGTCGCCGTCCTCGGCCGTGGCGAGCGCGTAGTCCTCGAGCGCCGCCTTGGCCTTGTCGCCCAGCTTCTGGGGCACCGCCACCTCCACGGTGACGAGCAGGTCACCGTGCTCGCCGTTGGGCTTGCGGCCGCCACGCCCGCGGACGCGCAGCGTCTGCCCGCTCGAGGTCCCGGGTCCGAGCTTCACCGTCACGGTGTCCCCATCAAGGGTCGGCACGGGGATGTTCGCCCCGAGCGCGGCCTCTGGGAAGGTCACCGGCACGGTGATCGTCAGGTTGGCGCCGCGCCGGCCGAACACCGGGTGCGGTGCCACGGTCACCGCCAGGTAGAGGTCGCCCGCCGGGCCGCCTCGCTCGCCCGGGGCACCCTTGCCCTTGAGCCTGATCCGCGCGCCGTCCTTCACCCCGGCGGGGAGCCGAGCCTGAATGGTGCGCTCACTGAGTCGGTGACCTGTGCCGTGGCAGACCGGACACGGGTCGTCCACGATCGAGCCCGAGCCGCGGCAGCTGCGGCACGGCTCGGCGAAGGCGAACCCGCCCGCGTTGCGGCTGGTCTGGCCGCTGCCGTGACAGGTCGGGCAGGTGCGCACCCGGCCGTCCTTGCCCCCGGTGCCGCGGCACGCCTCGCACGCCTGCTCGGTGGCGAGGCGCACCGGCACGGTCACGCCGTCGACGGCCTCGCGGAACCCGATGGTGACGGTGCTCTCGAGGTCCTGGCCGCGCCGGGCCTGCGGAGCGCGCCGGCCGCCGCCGCCGAACAGGCCACCGAAGAGGTCACCGAGGTTGGCTCCGCCGCCGCCGAACAGGTCGCCGGCGTCGAACCCGCCGCCACCACCCGGCGGCATCCGGAACCCGCCGGAGGCGAACATCGCCCGGGTCTCGTCGTACTCGCGCCGCTTGGTCTCGTCACTGAGCACGTCGTAGGCCTCGGAGACCTCCTTGAAGCGCTCCTCGGCCGTGGCGTTCTCGGGGTTCGC
>JAVEEJ010000339.1 GCA_030840515.1 Frankiaceae bacterium
TGCACGCGGAGTCGGTGGTGCTGCCGCTGCTCGCCTCCGACGCGCCCGTGGTCACCTGGTGGGTCGGTGCGCCGCCCGACCGGATCGCCCACGACCCGCTCGGCGTGCTGGCCGACCGCCGGATCACCGACGTCGCGCAGACCGCTGATCCGCTGGCGGCACTGCGAGTACGGGCGCAGGACTACGCGCCGGGTGACACGGACCTGGCATGGACCCGGGCCACCGGGTGGCGGGCGCTGCTCGCGTCGGCCTTCGACGCCCTGGACGGGCAGCCGGAGCGAGCGGTGGTCAAGGCCGAAGCGGGCAACGCCTCCGCCGCGTTGCTCGCGGCGTGGTTGGGCAACCGGCTCGGGTGCGCGGCGGCCGTGGAGGACTCCGCAGGTCCGGGCATCACCGAGACCTCCGTCTCATTGGCCGGCGGGCAGCAGGTCGTGGTGCATCGCCCCGACGGCCGGGTCGCCACGTTGTGCCGGGAAGGGCAGCCGGACCGCGCGCTGCCGCTGCCGCGGCGGGAAGCCGGTGACCTGCTCGCCGAGGAGCTGCGAAGGCTCGACGCCGACCAGCCCTATGCCGACGCGCTCGCCGCAGCGACGGGTCTGTCCGAGGACCTGTCCGCGCGTCCGCCGGAGCGGGAGCACGTGTGGCTGGACCCGGCGCAGAAGGCAGCCGCGGAGGCGCACGCGTGACGACGCGGGAAGTCGTCGTCCACCACGACGCCTCGCTGCTCGCGGCGGCCGTCGCGGCGCGGCTCATCACCCGGGTCGTCGACGCGCAGAGCGCCCAGGGGTCTGCCTCTGTCGTCCTGACCGGCGGCGGCATCGGGGTCGCCGTACTCGCCGCCATCGCGTCATCCCCCGCCCGCGACGCGATCGACTGGCGGCGGATCGACCTGTGGTGGGGCGACGAGCGCTACCTGCCGAGTGGCCACGCTGAGCGCAACGAGACGCAGGCGCGCGATGCGCTGCTCGACCGGCTGGAGGACCTCGCACCCGCACACGTGCACCCGATGCCCGCCGATGACGGGTCGACGACGGTCGAGGACGCGGCCGACGCGTACGCGCGCGTCCTGGCAGCCGCCGCGCGGCCGGAGGACCACGGCCCGGTGCCCAGGTTCGATGTGGTGCTGCTCGGCATCGGGCCGGACGGGCATGTTGCGTCGCTGTTCCCTGGACAGCCTGGGGTGTACGACGAGCGTCCGGTGCTGGCCGTCCGCGGCGCACCCAAGCCGCCGCCGCAGCGGATCTCCCTGGGGTTCAGCGCGCTGTGCTCCGGACGTGAGGTCTGGGTCGTCGCGGCGGGCGCGGAGAAGGCAGGGGTCGTGTCACTGGCCTTGTCGGGCGCGGGGCGGGTGCAGCTGCCGGCGGCCGGGGTCACCGGTCAAGCGCGCACGCTGTTCCTGCTCGACCGGGCGGCTGCGGGCCAGCTCGCCGGGCGGCTGGGCCGCATCGCCAGCCCCTGAGGCCAAGCGCCCGACTTGCCCCTGGTTCGGCCCGCGGATTTCCGCGATCGCGGGACGAAGCCGACCTCGTGCCGCATCCTGTACCGGGCCAGCCGATCCCGGCGTGGTCCCCGGGGGAGGAACTCATGCGCGTGCTGTCGTCACGCCCAGCCGTGATCGCGCTCGCGGCCGTGCACGTCCTGGTGATCGGCGCGGCAGGCGCCCGCGTCACGACGGTGACTGCGCACAAGCACCGGGTCGCGGCTGCCAAGCGCGCTGAGCACCGGGCGCTCACCTCCTATGCCAAGCGCATCGCGCCCGTGATCGACCGTGCCCTCGCCGCCGCCCTGCCGGTCGAGGAGGTGCTCATCCAGCAGCACCCGGACCCCTACGACCCCTTCGCCGCGCGCGACGTGCTGCGACGCACCTCGGCGGCCAGCACCTTGCAGCGGCTGGCGGACGAGCTGGACCGGGTCAAGCCTCCACCCAAGATGAAGGTGCACAAGGCGGCGATGGACGACGCGTTCGCCCGCATGGTGCGCTCCCTCACGGCACTGCGCAGCCCGCAGGAGCACGACCACGGGGACGCCCTTTTCGACCGCCTCTACGGCCCGGATCGTGGGTTCTTCCTCGGTGGGCTCAACGACCTCGATGACGCCGCCAAAGCGGTTTACGCGACCGGTCAGTTCCGCCACGGCGGGATGGGCGAGTTCAAGGTGGTGCCCAGCCGCGAGTCGTGGATCGCCGCCGCTGATCGAGCCTGCGGGCGCTTCGGGGACGCCACCTTGACGCGCGAGCCCAAGACTTTCGCGGACGCGCAGAAGGCGCTCAGCAAGCAGGCCCGGGCCGCCCGGGCCTGGGTGAGCGCCATCCGCGCCATCCCGTTGCCGAGAGCCGACGCGTCAGTGCTGCGCTCCACAGTCCTGTCCACGCTGGCGATCGCGGACCAGCTCAACGTCGCCACCCAGCAGCTGAGCACGGCGAAGGACCCGGTCAGCGTCGCCCAGGCTTTCAGCCGATTCGAGAAGCTCGCCGGGCAGATGCGCGCCGTCAATCGCGGCCTGCGCAGCTACGGCGCGTCGCTCTGCTGGACGATCCTCACCGAGGAGTACGACCTCACGGGCGATAAGCCGGCCAACGGCGGCGACGTCACCGCCTGAGCCGTCACTGGCTGCCTGTCACTGGCTGCCTGTCACTGGCTGCCTGTCACTGCTGTTCGGGGGCCTTGTCGATCCCGGCCTCGAGCCGCTGCTTGGGTGTGATCGGGGTAGGGGCACCGGTGAGCGGGTCGCCGCCTGAGCTCGACTTCGGGAACGCCATGACCTCGCGGATCGCGTCCGTCCCGGCGACGATCGCGGCGATCCGGTCGAGCCCGAACGCGATGCCGCCGTGCGGGGGCGGGCCGTACTGGAAGGCCTCGAGCAGGAAGCCGAACTTGCTCTCGGCCTCCTCCCGGGAGAGCCCGATCGTGTCGAAGACCCGCTGCTGCACCTCGGCTCGGTGGATACGGATCGATCCCCCGCCGAGCTCCATGCCGTTGAGCACCAGGTCGTAGGCGCGGCTGAGCACCTCGCCGGGACGCTTGTGGAAGTCGGCCTCGTCGGCGGGCACCGGTGCGGTGAACGGGTGGTGCACCGCGGTCCAGCCCTGCTCGCTCTCTCCCACCGCCACGTTGTCGGCGCTGATCGGCTCGAACATCGGGAACTCGGTCACCCACAGGAAGTCCCAGCGGTCTTCGGGGATCAGCCCGCGCTGCTTGGCTACCGCGATGCGCAGCGCACCCAGCAGCTCGAGCGCCTCACGGCGACCTCCGGCGGCGAAGAACACCGCGTCGCCCGGACTCGCGCCGACCGCGTCGGGGATCGCCTTGAGCGTGTCCTCCTCGAGCCGGGTGATGGTGCCGCGCGCCTCGCCGGCCTCGTCGAGCAGCAGGTAGGCGATGCCCTTCGCGCCGCGTGACTTGGCCCAGTCCTGCCAGCCGTCGAGCTCTTTGCGCGAGTACGACGCGCCGCCGGGAACCACGAGGGCGCCGACGTGCTCGGCCTGGAACACGCGGAACTCTGTGCCCGCAACGAGCGCGGTCAGGTCGACGAGCTCGAGCCCGAACCGCGTGTCTGGTCGGTCGGAGCCGAAGCGACGCATCGCGTCGGCGTAGCTCATCCGCGCGAAGGGCGTCGGCAGCTCGACGTCGAGCACCTCACGCCAGATGGATGCGATGAGCTCCTCGCCGAGGCCGAAGATGTCCTCCTCGTCGAGGAAGCTGAGCTCGATGTCGAGCTGGGTGAACTCGGGGGTGCGGTCGGCGCGGCTGTCCTCGTCGCGGAAGCAGCGCGCGATCTGGTAGTAGCGCTCGAGCCCGCTGACCATGAGCAGCTGCTTGAACAGCTGGGGTGACTGCGGGAGGGCGTACCAGTGGCCGGGCTGGAGCCGCACCGGGACGAGGAAGTCGCGCGCGCCCTCGGGGGTGGAGCGGGTCAGGTAGGGCGTCTCGATGTCGAGGAAGCCGTTGGCCTCCATGACGCGACGCATGATGGACGTGACCTTCGCCCGGGTGCGGAGCGCGCGTGCCGGCCCCTCGCGGCGCAGGTCGAGGTAGCGGTAGCGCCAGCGGGTGCGCTCGTCGACAGCCGAGGTGATCTCGTCGAAGCCCTCGATCGGGAAGGGCAGCTCGGCGGACTCGCTGAGCACCTCGAGGGTCACCGCGACGACCTCGACCTCGCCGGTCGGGAGGTTGGGGTTCTCGCTGCCGGCGGGCCGCTCCCGCACCTCGCCGGTGACGAGGACGCACCACTCGGCGCGCAGTGACCCGGCGATGTCGAGGTCGCGGAGCACGACCTGCACCCGGCCGTGCGCGTCGCGTAGGTCGATGAACGTGACGCCGCCGTGGTCGCGGCGACGGGCGACCCACCCGGCGAGCACCACGGTGCTGCCCGCGTCGGACCGCCGCAGCTGACCGGCGGCGTGGGTGCAGATCACGCGAGCTTCTCCTTGAGGGTCTGGACGATCTCGTTCAACGGTACGGCGACCTGCTCGCCGCTCTCGAGCCACTTGAGCTGAGCCACGCCCGCGTCGAGGTCGCGGTCGCCGATCACGATCGCGGCTTCGGCACCGGAGCGGTCGGCGGACTTCATCGCACCCTTGATCCCGCGCCCGCCGTACGACATGTCAGTGGCAATGCCGGCCCGACGCAGCCGCCCGACGAGCGCGAAGGCGTGCCGAGCGGCTTGATCCCCGAGGGGTACGACGTACACCTGGCAGGCGTGCACGGCCGCGCCGCCGAGTTCTTCGGCGTCCATCGCCAGGACCGTCCGGTCGACGCCGAGCGCCCACCCGACGCCAGGCAGCTCGGGTCCGCCGAGCTCTTCGGCGAGCCCGTCGTAACGGCCGCCACCGCCGATGGCGGACTGCGAGCCGAGACCGTCGTGCACGAACTCGAAGGTGGTGCGGGTGTAGTAGTCGAGCCCTCGCACCAGGGTCGGGGTGTCCTCGTAGACGACGCCTGCCTCGTCGAGCAGGTCGCGCACGACCGCGTGGTGCGCTCGGCACGCCTCGCAGAGGTGGTCGGACATCAGCGGCGCGCCCGCGAGCTGCGCCTGCACGTCCTCGCGCTTGTCGTCGAGCACCCGCAGCGGGTTGATCTCGATCCGGGCCCTCGTCTCCGGGTCGAGCTCGAGCCCGCGCAGGAACTCCTGGAGCAGGGCCCGGTAGGCGGGGCGGCACTCGCGGCAGCCGAGCGAGTTGATGAGGGTGCGGAAGCGCTGCAGGCCGAGCGAGCGGTAACCCTCGATCGCGAGCAGCACCAGCTCGGCGTCCACCATGGGGTCCTCGGTGCCCAGCACCTCGGCACCGACCTGGGAGAAGTGCCGGTAGCGGCCGGCTTGCGGCTTCTCGTAGCGGTAGAAGGACCCGGAGTACCACAGCTTCACCGGCAGCCCCTGTCGGTCGAGGCTGTTCTCCAGCACGGCGCGCAGCACGCCCGCGGTGCCCTCCGGGCGCAACGTCACCTCATCGCCGCCCTTGGTGGTGAAGCTGTACATCTCCTTGCTCACGATGTCGGTGGACTCCCCGACACCGCGCGCGAACAGCGCGGTCTCCTCGAACGCGGGGGTCTCGACATACCCGTATCCGGCGAGCCGCACAGGTGCTGCCAGGGCGTCGCGCACGGCGAGGAACAGCTCCGACCGCGGCGGAACGAGGTCGAACGTGCCCTTCGGGGCTTGGAACTGGGCCATCGGCGCTAGAGCCCGCGCTTGGGGGCCAGCGGCGCGCCCTCGCCCGCCGCGAGGTCACGCAGGTAGGGGTTGGTCGCGCGCTCGCGCCCGATCGTGGTGGTCGGGCCGTGTCCGGGGAGCACCGAGATCTCGTCGGGGAGCGGCAGCACCTTGGTGGCCAGGCTGCGCATCATCTGGTCGTAGGAGCCGCCGGGCAGGTCAGTGCGGCCGATGCTGCCGGCGAACAGCACGTCGCCGCTCAGGCACAGCGGGGCGAACTCCCCGTCGGCAGGAAGCCGGTACATGACGCTGCCTGGGGTGTGGCCGGGTGCGTGGTCGATGGTGAGCTCGAGACCCGCGAGGCTCAGCGGCGCGCCGTCTTCGAGCATCCGGACGTCGCTGGGCTCGGCCCACTCGAGCCGGCCGCCGAAGATCTGCTTGCTCTCCGGGCTCAGTCCCTTGACCGGGTCGGCGAGCAGGTCGCGGTCGTCGGGGTGGATGTAGGCGGGGATGTCCTTGGCGCCGCACACGGGCGTGACCGAGAAGGTGTGGTCCAGGTGTCCGTGGGTGAGCAGGACGGCGACCGGCTGCAGGCGGTGCTCCCGCAGGACCTCGTCGAGCTGCTCCTCGACACCGATGCCCGGGTCGACCACGACGCACTGCTCCCCCGCGGCCGGGGCCACGACGTAGCAGTTGGTGGAGAATGCCTGGGCCGGGAACCCCACGACGAGCACGTTCGTCCCTTCGCGACGAGTACGGCGGACAGCGGGCGGAGCCTATCGGTCGGTCGCTGTGAGCCTGCTTGCTCTCTGGCAGACTCCGGCCTCGCACCTACCAACCCACCTGGAAGGACCCCTGCTGTGGCGTCGAGCAAGGACCGCGAGCGCGAGCTGGCCCGTCGGCGGCTCGAGCGCCGTGCGCTGCGTGAGGCTCAGCAGCGGGCTGCCCGGCGCCGGGCGATGCTGGCCATAGCGGGAACCGTCGCCGCCGTGCTCCTCGCTGTGGGCGCGATCGCGATCTTCACCGGTGGGGGCGAGGACAAGGTCTCGACGACCACGCAGCCGACCGGCACCACGTCAGGCTCGAGCGGCGGCTGTGTCTACAACAAGACCCCCGACCAGCCGGCCTCCAAGAACAGCAAGGGGCTGCCGCCGGCCAACCCCGCGCACACCGACCGCACCGCCACGATCGAGACCAACCGCGGGACCGTGAAGGTCTCGCTGCTGGGCAGCAAGGCCCCCTGTGCCGTGAACTCGTTCATCCACCTGGCCCAGGCGTCCTTCTACGACGGAACCTCGTGCCATCGGATCACCGACTCCGGCGTCGTGCAGTGCGGCGACCCGACCGGCACAGGGTCAGGCGGGCCGGGCTACCAGTTCCTCGAGGAGAACCTGCCGACTGCAGCCACCGGAGCGCCCTATCCGACCGGGACGCTGGCGATGGCGAAGTCGTCGGCGCCGGGCAGCAGCGGCTCGCAGTTCTTCATCGTCACCAAGGACAACACGTTCGACGGGCCCAACTACACGATCTTCGGCAAGGTGCTCTCCGG
>JAVEEJ010000060.1 GCA_030840515.1 Frankiaceae bacterium
CTGGCCAGCGCGGCCGCGGTCGTGGCCGGCATCGGCTCTGGCATGCGGGCCTGGTGGGAGCTCGCCGACAGGCCGCGCGAGCACCAGCGGACCGTACGGCGGATCAACAAGGCCCAGCAGAGCCTCCTGGTCTGGATCCCGACCAGCGTGGCCGGGCTCGCCGCTCTATCGCTGGTCCTCGGGGACGCGGGGACGCTGCTGGCCATCGGCGTGAGTGGTGCGTTCATCGCTCCGGCCTTCGTGTTGATGGCTCTGGCGTTCCTGCGGTCGGGGGACCGGCCGCCGGGACGCCATGCGCGGTCCCAGTGAGCTTCACAGCAGCAACATGACATAATGCTCATTATCGGCGCAGCACAAGGAAGGGTGCCCGAGGCGCTCACCAGGTGGCTGTCCCGTTCCGCGCCGTGGGCCACAGGGCCCGCAACGGCGCGGCCGCCTCGTAGAGGTGCGCGAGCGCGTCCTTGGCCGACCAGCCGCCGGCGTCGATGTCGTCCAGCGCCGCCTGCAGCATGAAAAGCCGGTCGCGCAGGTCGGTCAGCTGCTCCGGCCCGAGGACCACGTGCCCGGCCGACAAGCCCGCCCGCTCCGCGCGGCGCCTGGCCTCGTAGGCCCGCTGGCGGCACGAGTCCCGGCAGTAGCGCCGCGGTCGGCCCACTCTCGCGGCCGGAACCGCCCTCCCGCACCACTGGCAGCGCGAAGCGCCATCCACGGGTAGTTGCGTCACGGTGACGGAACCTACCGCTCCGGGACGAGTACGGCGCAATGGACGCGCCGATTCCGGGGATGCCGGCGGTCGTCGCGCTCGCCTGCCCGCCCCGACTCCGGAATCGGCGGTGGGCCGTGACTAGCCTCGGTGGATGGCCACGGCGTTCCTCGACGCGCCGCGCCCGATCGCCGTTGCCCACCGCGGCGGCGCCGCGGAGGCGCCCGAGAACTCCCTCGCCGCCTTCGCTCACGCCGTCTCACTCGGCTACAGCTACCTCGAGACCGACGTCCACGTCACCGCGGACGGGGTCCTGGTCGCGCTGCACGACCCGACGCTCGACCGGGTGACCGACCGGCGCGGCGCCGTGCGTGCGCTGCCGTGGAAGACGGTCCAGCAGGCCAAGATCGCGGGCGTCGAGCCGATCCCCACCCTGGACCAGCTCTTCGAGGAGTTCCCCGACGTCCGCTGGACCGTCGACGCCAAGCACGCCAGCGCGGTCGACCCGCTCATCGAGGTGATCCGACGGCATCGCGCGCAGCAGCGGGTCTGCGTGGGGGCCTTCTCCGACCGCCGGCTGGCCCGGCTGCGCGCCGGGCTCGGGCCGGAGGTGTGCAGCGCGCTCGGCCCCCGTGAGGTGGCCAGGCTCGCGTTCGCGGCTCGCCGTCGCGACCCGGTCGCCGCTCTGCGTGCCGTCGTACCCCTCGGGGCGGCCGTCGTCCCGGTAGGCCTGGGACCCCTCCCCCTGGTCAGCGCCCGGTTCGTCGCCGCGGCGCGGGCTGCAGGCCTGGCTGTCCTCGTGTGGACGGTGAACGACGCCACGGCCATCGAACGCCTGCTCGACCTGGGAGTCGACGGCGTGATGACCGACGAGACCGTCCTGTTGCGCGACATCCTTCGCCGCCGCGGGCAGTGGACCGCTGGGCCACAGTCCTGATTCACCCGTGCGCCAGCGCTTGTGCGGGAATCCTCCGGGCACGCTGTTCGTTGGACCAGCAAGCGAAAACACCGCAGAACCACCAACGCCGGGAGGCGAGCACACCATGGCCGAGCGCGTACTGCGCGGCAGCCGCCTAGGGGCGGTCAGCTACGAGACCGATCTTGGGGTCGAGCTGGCGCCTCGCAGCACCACCACCTACGACTGCCCGCAGGGCCACATCACTGTGGTCCCTTTCAGTGACGAAGCCGAGATCCCCTACATCTGGGAGTGCCGGACCTGCGGGGAGGCCGCCCGTCGCC
Source organism: Frankiaceae bacterium (assembly GCA_030840515.1). GTDB lineage: Bacteria > Actinomycetota > Actinomycetes > JAVEEJ01 > JAVEEJ01 > JAVEEJ01. The sequence goes on from JAVEEJ010000060.1 coordinate 1,943, forward strand.
GGGACGGCGACCAGCCCGCCGCCAAGGCTGTGAAGCCCGCCCGGACGCACTGGGACATGCTGCTCGAGCGCCGCAGCGAGGCGGACCTCGAGGAGGTCCTCAACGAGCGCCTGGCGCTGCTGCGGGCCAGCCGCGGCGAGAAGAGCCGGACCCGCAAGAGCGCCTGACCGCATCCCTGCCCAACAGCTGATCTGTCCGGGCCTGAGGTATCCCCCCACCGAAGGCCCGCCTGCCGAGCCGTGCGCCCACCCCCCAGGGCGCGCGGCTCGGCGCCTGTCCGGGGTCGCCCGATCAGCGTTGCGGATCCTCGTCGACGACCTCTCCCTCGATGACCTCAGTGGGCCTCCCGCGGCGGCGCCCCGGCCGGCCGCTGACGCTGCCGAACACCACCACGCGTCCGCTGATGAAGCGCCAGAGCGCCCCGCGCAGCAGCGGCCGGGTCAGCGGCAGGATGCAGATCAAGCCAACCGCGTCGGTCAGGAAACCCGGCGCCAGCAGCAAGGCGCCTCCGACCAGGACGAGGGCCCCATCCGCCGCTTCCTTAGCCGGGACCCGCCCAGCCGCGCTCGCGGCGCGCAGCGCCGCCCAGGCGCGCCGGCCCTCACGCCGGACCAGCCACGAGCCGAGGAACCCGTCGAGCAGCAGCAGCGCGATAGTCGGGATGACGCCGATCGCCTGGCCCACCTGGACGATCAGCCAGATCTCCACCACGGGCACGACGATGAACAAGCCGAAGAGCAGTAGCGGCACAAGTGCTCCCTAGGTCCGTCGCCGACGCAGCCGATGGCCGAGACCCCAGCCGGTGACACGCCAGAGTGCCTCGGCC
>JAVEEJ010000096.1 GCA_030840515.1 Frankiaceae bacterium
AGCATCATCGTGCTGTCGGAGGGACGACTGCTGAACCTCGGCAACGCGACCGGTCACCCGTCGTTCGTGATGAGCAACTCGTTCACCAACCAGACGATTGCGCAGATCGAGCTCTGGACGAAGAACGAGGACTATCCGCTCGGTGTCTACGTGCTGCCCAAGCACCTCGACGAGAAGGTCGCGCGGCTGCACCTCGATGCGCTGGGCGTGCGGCTCACCACGCTGACGAAGGAGCAGGCGGCCTACATCGGCGTCGACGTCGAGGGCCCCTACAAGCCGGAGATGTACCGCTACTAGCGGGCTCCGGCCGCCGCCCGTCCGCGCCGCTAGCAGCCCCGACTTCGGTCTCGCGTGCGCGGGTGGGGGTGGGTGCTGCGGCGGCGGGCGGATCGGTCGGCTAGGAGCCGCCGCGGTGCTCCTCACGCCGGCGGCGTTCTGCCAGGACCGCCTGCACGAACGCCCAGCCCGGCGTGCCAGGCGGCGGGGGCGGCGAGACCGCTGCCGCCAGCCCCGCAACCACGCGGGAGCCGAGCTCCTCGCGCGCCTGCGGGTGAAGCTCGTGCTGGCGAGCGACCAGCTGACGCGCCGTCGCGGCAAGCTGCGGGCTCACGCCGGACAGGTCTGCCGAGGCGGCCCAGTGGGCGAGCGGCGGCGGCATCTGCGCGACGGCACCGGACCGGCTCGGGATCCGCTCCTGCACGACGAGAGTGCCGGCCGCCACGTCCCCGATCCGCTTGCCCAACGGGTGCAGCAGTGAGCAGATGACCGCGCCGGCCCCGAGGGTGATGCCGAAGTCGACGAAGGCGCCGACCAGTGCGCGCACCAGCGCGTGCCGAAACCGGATCGGTCCTCCGTCGTCACGCACGACACGCAGCCCGAGGGCTGCTTTCCCCGGCGTCCGACCTCGCCAGAGCCACTCGGACAGGAGCGGATATCCGACGAGTACGACGACCGTCACGCTGAGGCTCACCGCCGCCTGCGCCGCTTCGTCGGTGACGGTGGCGCTGACGACCCAGATCAGCAGACCCCACAACAGCAGCTGAGCGAGCACGTCGATCGCCCGGGCCAGCAGGCGCGAGGCGAGACGTGCCGGCCTGACGTCGAGCGCGACGGCTTCCCCGGTGACGATCTCCCCGTACTGCACGAGGCCAGTGTGCCTGTCGTGGCAGGCTTGCAGGGTGGACCTCGATGCCTATGTCGCCGCGCATCGCGGTCAGTGGGACCGACTCGGCGTGCTCGTGCGCAGAGCTCGGCGGGCCTCGCGGCTCACCGGCCCCGAGATCGACGAGCTCGTCACGCTCTATCAGCAGACAGCGACGCACCTGTCGGCGGTGCGCTCGGCCGGCGGCGACCCGGCGCTCGTGGCCCGGCTCTCGATGCTCGTCGCCCGTGGCCGGTCCGCCGCCACCGGCGCACCGGCTGCGGCGCGCAGCGACCTGACCCGCTTCGCACTGGTGACCGTGCCGGCAGCGATCTGGCGGGTGCGGTGGTGGTGGTTGGCGACATCGGCGGTCTTCGTCGCAGTGAGCCTGGCGATCGGCGTGTGGGTGGGCACCCACCCCGACGTCCAGTCGGCGATCGCCTCACCAGATGAGGTCCGCCAGCTGGTCGAGCAGGACTTCCAGTCCTACTACTCGAGTCACCCGGCGTCGGCGTTCGCGGCCCACGTGTGGACCAACAACGCCTGGCTCGCGGCCGGCGCCTTGTCCCTCGGCGTGCTGCTCGGGCTGCCGACGCTCTGGCTACTCTGGCTCAACGCCGCGAACGTCGGAGTCGCAGGCGGCCTCATGGCCGCGCACCACCGGCTCGGCCTGTTCTTCGGGCTGATCCTCCCGCACGGTCTGCTCGAGCTGACTGCCGTGCTGCTCGCCAGCGCCGCCGGGCTGCGGATCGGCTGGACGGTGATCGACCCGGGTCGTCGTACTCGCTCCCAGGCGCTCGGCGACGAGGTGCGTGCCGCCACGACGATCGCCCTGGCGCACGTGGCCGTGCTGGCGGTGGCGGGCACCATCGAGGCCTTTGTGACGCCGTCGGGCCTCCCCACCTGGGCCCGGATTGCGATTGGCTGCCTCGCGGAGGCGGCGTTCCTGGCGTACGTGGTCGTCTTCGGGCGGCGGGCGGTCGCGGCGGGCGAGACGGGGGATCTCACAGCGACTGAGCGCGGGGACCGGCAGCCAGTCGCCGGGTGATTGTGAATCCCACAACGACTGTGGGAGATTTCCTCGGGAGTCCTCATGGGTGACGCACGTCACAGCCAGGACACTTCACGCCAGCCCAGTCGGCATCTCGGAGGGATCACCCATGCGCCGCACCCGCTTTGCGACCGTCCTGGCGGCCGGAGCGCTCGCGCTCGTCGCCTGTTCGGGCGCCCCGCTGCCTCCGGACACGTCGAGCCTGCGCCCCGACGGCGGGAGCTCGCTCCCCGGGGGCAACGGAAGCGGCAACGGATCGGGGACGGGCACGGGAACGGGTACGACGCCCGGTACGGGGACAGGCACGGGGACCGGCACCGGCACGGGCACGGGCACCGGGACAGGCACGGGCACCGGCACCGGCACCGGCACAGGTACCGGCACCGGCACCGGCACCGGGACAGGGACGGGCACAGGTACCGGGACGGGGACGGGCACCGGCACTGACGAGCCCGGCGATCTGCAGCTGTTCAGCGGCGACGCCAACACCCGCGGTATCACGAAGACGTCGATCACCATGTGCGCGCATGCCGCACTGACCTACGGCGCCGCGTTCAACACGAAGGACACCGACTTCAACGTCTTCTGGCAGAACCTGAACGACCACGGCGGCATCTTCGGCCGCAAGGTGACGGTGACCTACGAGAACGACAACTACGACCCGGCGACGGCGATCACGGCGGCCAAGGCCTGCCAAGCGAAGGGCATCTTCGCGTTGCTCGGCGGCATCGGGTTCGACCAAATCCCGGGTGTGCGCGACTGGGCCGAGCAGAACAAGGAGCTGTACCTCTACCACTCGGCCACCGAGAAGGGGGCCGGCGGCAAGCAGTACTCGTTCACCGCGTTGCCGCGGGTGGAGGTCTACGGGAAGCGCTTCGCCGAGCTCGCGGCGGCGAAGTTCCCGGGCAAGAAGGTCGGCATCATCTACCGCAACAGCGAGTTCTGGGACCCGGGGTACAAGGCCTTCACCAAGCGGGCCGGCGAGCTCGGCGTCACGATCGTCGGCGCCTATGGCACGGGGAAGAACGAGGGCTCCTACGTCCAGCAGCTCAGCAACCTGCGGACCAAGGGCGCCGACGTGGTCTTCGCGTGGGAGAACGCGCTCAACGCGTTCACGATCGTCAAGCAGGCGAGTGGACAGCAGTGGCACCCGGGATGGTTGCTGTTCCCCTTCAACCTGACCAGCCAGGAGCTCGGCGCCGACGCCGTGGCGGCGCCGATGTATGGGATCTCCGCCTGGCCGGCCTACAGCAACGGCCAGTACGACGGGCCCTTCGCGTCCTATGCCGCGGACATCAAGGAGTTCGAGCGGCAGTACAAGCAGTACGACTCCGGGGTCGACCTCAAGGGTGTCGGCGGCGACCTGCTGTTCCTCAACTGGGTTGCGCAGAAGGGCCTCGCCGAGCTGTTCCGGCTCTGCGGCCCTGACTGCACCCGCAACCACTTCGCCACCATCCTGTCCCGCTACCACGGGACGGAGTCGCCCAACTGCACGATGAACTTCCCGGCGAACGGCGGTCACTACGGGAGCGACGCGACCAACGTCGTGACGACCTTCCACTCGGCTAACGGCAACTACGACTGGAAGCCCGTCAGCCTCTGCGTGCTCAGCATTCGGCGAGCCCAGTAGTGCGCACTGTCCTGCAGGTCTGCGTCTTCGGGCTCATCAACGGCGGGATCTACGGGCTGCTGGCACTGGGTGTGGTGCTCGTCTACCGCGGCTCGCGGGTGCTCAACCTGGCGCACGCTGAGATCGGCACCTTCGCCGCCTACGTCGCCTGCCTGCTGGTCGTCAACGCGCACCTGCCCTGGGCAGTCGGCGGCCTCGCCGCGATCGTGGTGGCCATTGTGCTCGGGGTCGCCTTCGAGCGCGGGGTGGTGCAGTTCATGCGCGACGCCGATCGGCTGTCTGTGGCGGTGGCCACCATCGGACTGCTCACCCTGCTGGTCTCGGTGGAGTTCTTCGCGTTCGGGCAGAGCCCGCGCCAGCTCCCGCCGGCCTTGACGGGCTCCGGGGTCACCGTCGCCGGAGTGGTGATCAGCCCCAACCGGATCCTCGGCCTCGCGGTCGCCGCTGGTCTCGGCCTCGGGTTGTCGGCGCTGCTGAAGCGGACCGACTTCGGTCTCGGGGTGCTTGCCGCGTCGCAGGACGCGCGTGCTGCGCGGCTGGTCGGCGTGCCCCTCGCGCGGGTGTCGATGTTCGTCTGGGGCACGAGCGCGGCGCTCGCTGCCGTGGCCGCCCTGCTGATCGCTCCCGATCTCGGCAGCGTGCACCCGGCGTTCATGAGCGGGCTCTACATCTACGCCCTGGCCGGCGCACTGGTCGGTGGCCTGACCAGCCTACCCGGCGCCTTCGTCGGCGGCCTTGCCGTGGGACTGCTGCAGGCGACGGTCAACCAGCTGACGCTGGACATCACCTCGGTGCGCGGGCTCCCGGTGGACGCGGTGTTCGCCTTGATCCTGGTCGTCCTCTTGGTTCGCCCCCAGGGTCTGCTCGGCTCGAAGGCGTCGGTGTGAGCGCCGTGACGCTCAGCCTTCCGCGGGGTGGGCGAAGGCTTGCCCTACCCGAGCGCAGCCTCGTCCCGCTGGGCATGCTCGCCTGCGCCGTCGTGGTCGTGCTGTTGGGCCGTGCCGGGGTGCTGAACAACTTCCGGGCTTCGGTCGGGGGCAAGGCCGTGAGCCTCGCGGTCGCGGCAATCGCGCTCAACGTGCTGATGGGGTACGCCGGGCAGATCTCGCTGGCCCACATGACCTTCGTGGGCATCGGCGCCTACACCGCCGGCTACCTCACGGCCGTCGAGCACCTGCGCATGCCCTTCTACGCGGGGATCGTGGGGGCGATGCTCATGGGAGCGGGCATCGCCTTCCTCATCGGCCTGCCTGCGCTGCGGCTGCGAGGGCTCTACCTCGCCATCGTCACCATCGGGTTCACCTTCGTCGGTGAGGAGTCGTTGTTCAGGATCGAGGCGCTCTCCGGCGGCAGCGGTGGGATCCGGCTGCCTCGTCCCTACTTCGGCGGCGCGGGGCTCACGCGCGACAGCGACTACCTGGCACTGCTTGTGGTGATCCTCGCGGTGGTGTGGCTGATCGACTCCAACCTGCTGGACTCCAAGCTCGGCCGGGCATTCCACGCGATCCGCGCCGACGAGCAGACCGCTGCCTCGTTCGGGATCGACACCGCGGGCTACAAGCTGCTGGCCTTCGGTATCTCGGGCGCGATGGCCGGTCTCGCTGGCGCCATGCTCGGGCCGGTGTCCGGCATCGCCAACGCGGAGGCTTTCCCGTTCGAGAGCTCGCTGGCGCTTGTCATCTTCGTGATCGTTGGTGGTCTCGGCAGTCGGGTCGGCGCGCTGGTCATGGCGCTCACCTTCACGATCTTCCCGGAGATCCTCGTCAAGGTCTTCGGGGGCGGGATCCGCGGCTTCGACCTCATCATCGGCTCACTGCTGCTCATCGCGACGGTGGCCATCAACCCCGGCGGGCTCGCGGCCGCCCTGCGCGAGCGTGAAGAGAAGCGCAACGCCAAGGAGTACGCCGAAGCCGACACGGCCACCCTGCCCGATTTGCCGCGCCCGTCCGGCATCACCCGTCGCATCGGCGCCAGGCGCGGGCAGCCGCTGCTCTCGGTTCGCGACGCGACGGTGCGCTTCGGCGGCTTGATCGCACTCGATGGTGCCTCGATCAATGTCTTCCCCGGCACCATCACCGGTCTCATCGGCCCCAACGGCGCAGGCAAGACCACCCTGTTCAACGTCGCGGCGGGCGTCATCAAGCCCTCTCGCGGTCATGTCGAGCTGTTCGGCAAGGACGTCACCAACGAGCCGGCGTTCGCCCGCGCTGAGCTGGGTCTGGGTCGCACGTTCCAGCTCATCGGGCTGGCCAAGCACCTGTCGGTGCTCGACAACCTCATGCTCGCCCAGCACACGGTCGCCGACTACGGCATCGGTGAGGCGCTGCTTCGGGTGGGAAGAGCGCCGGCGCAGGAGAAGCAGCTGCGCGAGCGCGCGATGGAGGCGATCAGGGCGCTCGGCTTCGAGCGCTATCGCGACACCTCGGTGAAGCACCTGAGCCATGGCCAGCAGCGCATCGTCGAGATCGGCTGCACCCTCGTCACCGCGCCGGAGCTCGTGCTGCTCGACGAGCCCAGCGCGGGCATGTCACCCGGTGCCGCGGAGAACCTCGCCGAGCGGCTCGCCGACATCCGCGACCAGCTCGGGCGGACGGTGCTGATCATCGAGCACAACCTGCCGCTGGTGCTCGGGATCTGCGACGAGATCTACACGCTGTCCGCCGGGCAGGTCATCGCGCACGACACCCCGGAGGAGATCGCGGTGCACCCCGAAGTGGTCGCGTCCTACTTGGGCACGGCGGTCGTGTGATGGCGGACACTGTGAAG
>JAVEEJ010000124.1 GCA_030840515.1 Frankiaceae bacterium
CGACGATGATCGCCACGTCGGTCTGCGCGAATTCGTCGTTGATGGCCTCGAGCTCGTACAGCTGATCGTACGGCACGTTGGCCTCGGCCAGGAGCACGTTCATGTGGCCGGGCATGCGCCCTGCGACCGGGTGGATCGCGTAGTTCACCGTGACGCCCTTCTTCTCCAGCTCGTTGGCCAGCTCCTTCACCGCGTGCTGGGCCTGGGAGACGGCCATGCCGTACCCGGGGACCACGACGACCAGGCGCGCGTAGGCCATCTGGATGGCGACGTCGGCCGCACTGGTCGAGCGCACCGTGCCGCCGCCCGCGCCCACGGCACCCGCCGCGGCCTCGACGGTCCCGCCGAACCCGCCGGCGATCACCGAGGTGATCGTGCGGTTCATGGCCAGGGCCATCTGCTGCGTTAGCAGCGTGCCGGATGCGCCGACGATCATGCCCGCGACGATCAGCGACGTGTTGTTGAGCGCGACGCCGGTCGCCGCCGCCGACAGGCCGGTGAAGGCGTTCAGCAGCGAGATGACGACGGGCATGTCGGCCCCGCCGATCGGCAGCACGAGGAAGTTGCCCAGCAGTGCCGCGGCGACGAGCAGCAGGACCATCAGCCCCTCGCTGTGCGCGCCGGCGGCGATCGCCACGCCCGAGCCGACCGCGACCAGCCCCAGGGCCGCGTTGATCGGGGCCTGCAGCTTCGGACCGGCGATCGTCTTGGACCCGCCGTCGATCAGCCCCTGCAGCTTGGCGAACGCGATGTTCGAGCCCCAGAACGAGACGGACCCGACGATCGCGGCGAAGACGCTGAAGACCGTGACGTACGTCGGGACGCCGTCGAAGCCGCCCGAGGCGCGGAACTCGACCCAGGCGATGAGCGCGACCGCGCCGCCGCCGACACCGTTGAACAGCGCCACCATCTGCGGCATCTGCGTCATCTTCACCACGCGCGCGGCGGGCACGCCGACCAGCACACCGACGGCGATAGCGGCGGCCATGATGCCGCGGTTGTGCAGGCCGTCGACCAGGAATGTGGCGACCACTGCGACCAGAGCGCCGAACGCCCCGAGCAGGTTTCCGTTGCGCGCACCCTTCGGCGACGACAAGCCCTTGAGCGCGAGGATGAAGCAGACGGAGGCGAGCAGGTAGAGCGCCGTGATGCCTTGGCCGTTCAGCGGGAGAAGGTTCACTTCGACTCCTGCTGTGACGGCTTCACGGCATTCGCCACGGGCGCCTTGCGTCCCTTGAACATCTCGAGCATCCGGTCGGTGACGACGAAGCCGCCGACGACGTTGATGGTGGCGAGTACGACGGCGATCAGGCCGAGCGTCGTCTCGACGGACCCGTGCGCGTGCCCGAGGATCAGCATCGCGCCGACCACGATGATCCCGTGGATTGCGTTGGCGCCGGACATCAGCGGGGTGTGCAGGGTCGAGGACACCTTGGAGATCACCTCGATGCCGACGAAGATCGCCAGCACGAAGATGGTGAGCAGGGTCAGTCCGTCGGTCACGAGGCCCTCCGGGCAGCCGTCTTCTTCGCGGGAGTCTTCTTGGCAGGGCTCTTGGTGGCGGTCGTCTTCTTGGCGGGAGTCTGCTTCGCAGGGCTCTTGGTGGCGGGGCTCTTGGTGGTAGCCGCCTTCTTGGCGGGCGACCGGCGAGTCGTCGTACTCGCGCCGAGGATCTCCTTCGTCGGCCCGTGCACCAGCTCGCCCTGCTTCACGACCGCGGCGCCCACGACGATCTCGTCCTCGTAGTCCGGCGCAAGGGCCCCGTCCTTGGTCAGGAGCAGCAGCAGGTTGACGCAGTTGCGGGAGTAGAGAGCCGAGGCGTGCACCGCCATCGCCGACGGCATGTTGCGCGCGCCGATCACGGTCACGGACCCGACGCGAACGTCCTCACCCGGCCTGCTCGGCTCGACGTTGCCACCGGACTCGGCAGCGAGGTCGATGACGATCGAGCCCGGCTTCATCCGCTTCACCATGTCCAGCGTCACCAGCACAGGCGCTGTGCGACCGGGAATCGCAGCGGTGGTGATGACCACGTCAGCGAGCTCGACCCGGTTGCCGATCAGCTCTCGCTGCTTCGTCAAGAACTCCTCGGTCTGCTCCTTCGCGTAGCCGCCGGCACCCTCCTGCGTCTCCAACTCGAGCTCGACGAAGGTGGCTCCGAGCGAGCGCACCTCCTCAGCCGCTGCGGCGCGCACGTCGTAGGCCTCGACGACGGCGCCGAGCCGGCGGGCGGTGGCGATGGCCTGAAGCCCGGCCACACCGGCACCCATGACGAGCACCTTGGCCGGCGGGATGGTGCCGGCCGCGGTCATCATGAGCGGGAAGAGCTTGGGCAGCCGTTCGGCGGCCAGGATCGCGCAGCGGTAGCCGCTCACCAGGGCCTGTGAGGACAGTGCGTCCATCGACTGCGCGCGGGAGATGCGCGGCAGCAGGTCCAGGCTCAGCGCGGTCGTGCCCGCCTTCATGTGCGCCCGCACCGTGTCGCTCGCAGCGGCGGGCTGCAGGAATGAGATGGCCACGGCGCTCTTGCGCAGCTGGCCCACCTGCGCCGGCGTGAGGGGCTGCACGGACAGCGCGGCGTCGGCGTTCTTCAGCGCCGCCTTGTCCACGGTCGCGCCGGCGGAGATGTAGTCGGCATCGGCGTACTGGGCCGCCTGCCCCGCGCCTGGCTCCACCGCTACGACCCAGCCGGCCCCCGTGAGCTTGCTCACGGCGTCGGGGACCAGCGCGACCCTGCGCTCGAAGGGAGCGCTCTCCTTGACCACGGCGACCTTCATGGCGGGGCAGGCTACCGAGGCGTCACCAGGCGCCGTCCGTGGCGGTCCCCCTGCCGCGACGGACGGCGCCTGATGAGCCTCTGGGCTGGCCCTCCGCTAGCCGCCGGCGTGGCGGGCGAGGACCTCATACCGCGGGGCGGTCGCTGGATCGGCAGCCGGCACCGTGCCGGGCGCGGCCGTGGTCATGAAGGCAACGGTGCGGCCGTCGGCGGAAAGCCGCGGCATCCCGTTGTCCCCTGCGATTGCAGCACCGTTCGACCAGACCGAAACAAGCCGTGTCGTGCCGCGGACCGTGTCGCGAATGTAGCTGCGGAGCGGCGAGCCGCCGTCCGTCGCGCTCGGCCCGCCCAGATTGGCCCGCGTGTCGAATGCTACGAACCGCCCGTCGTGCGACAGCGTGACGCTCCAGTAGATGCCCACGTCGTAGTTGTCTCGCGATGGCCACTGAGCCTGCTTGCCATTGGCACCGAAGGACACGAGCGCAAGGCGGTGGCGCTTGACGTCGTACTCGTAGACATCAGTGGAATTGTTCTTGTCTCCGGAGACGAGCGCGTCATCCGAGAAGAACGCCAGGTGGGACCCGTCCAGAGAAATCGACGCACCATCGCTTCCCAGCGGAAGACCCACCGGCGCGGACACGCGGATGCTGCGCCGGGTCAAGCTGCTCCAGACGTACACCTCGCGGATGTCGCAGCCGCACGTGTCGCGGCGCACCGCGACGTCGAACGCGACGAGAGTTCCGTCTCCGGAGATGCTGTGGCCCGTGTACGCGTAGGCATTGGCTCGCAGTGGCGCCCCGACGCCGTCCACCGAGACCAGGTCGGTCCGACCCGTGGCCATATCGCGGCGATAGACGTTGTACACATGCGTCGATGTGATTTCGCCGCCGAGGTTGCTGGCGTCGGAGGTGAACGTCAGGTAGCGACCGTCGCGGGAGAACGCGGCGCCGAAGGAGCCGGACAAGAGCGGGCTGCCGACCGTGTTGCCATTGGTAGCCGGGTCAGGCTGCGCGGGGACTCCCGCGTTGTTGCGTGACGCGAGCTGGACGGCACCAGTTCGCCGATCCACGACGTAAAGGTTGAAGGCGGCGGGAGCGCCTTCGGGTAGGGCAGCGGCGGGCGTAGTTGCGCCGTTCACGCCGAAGGCGCTGAAGGCGACGTAGCGACCGTCTGGTGAGATGCCGGTGAACCAAGTTGTGTGGTGTCCAGTCACCGTCGGCCATTCGGCGGTTCGCGAGGCGACAAGAGTGGTCGTGCGGCGCTTGAGGTCACGCACGTAGACGCTCTCGCACACGGCAGCCGCCCCACACGAAGCTTGCTGCTTCGCAAGACTGGGATCCTGGGACAGGAAGACGACGTACCTGCCGTCCGCGGAGACATCAATCTGATCGGCGACCCCGGTTGGCGCATAGCTGCCGTCTGCCGCAACAGAGACCGCCTCCGTCTGTCCCCGGCTCCAGCCGGGCACGTTGCTCGCCTGGGCGGTACCGATGGCTGCCAGAGCCAGGGCAAGACCGCCGGTCAGTGTGGTTCGCAGGATGCTCATTTGCCTCTCCCCCTCGGTGACTCCGCACACGTTCGACGATCGCGCGGAGGCGCGCATCGGGGCGGCCCCGCAAGCCGTTGAGGGCTAGCCCGCAAGTCCGCCAACCTCTCTCGACCCGGGCGTCGGGCGCTCTTAGACTCGCGCCCAGCGCCGGGGTTGGGGGGTGGCATGAGGCAGCAAGCGGGCGTTCCGTCCGTGCTTGTCGTCGATGACCACCCGCTGTGGCGACGGACGGTGCGCAGCCTGCTGATCTCGAGCGGAGCCGCATCGGAGGTGTGGGAGGCACCCGACGGCCTGACCGCGGTCAGCTTGGCGCGCAAGCAGCACCCGGACGTGGTGCTCATGGACATGGCACTGCCAGGCATGTCCGGCGTGGAGGCAACCGGCGCGGTCGTGGCCGGCGACGCCAACACCAGGGTGCTCGTCCTCTCATCCAGCGATGACACCGACCAGGTGCTCGAGGCCGTTCGTGCGGGCGCCAGCGGTTATCTGTTGAAGACCGCCGAACCCGAAGAGATCGTGCAGGCGGTTCAGCGGGTGCATCACGGCGAGCTCGTGTTCCCGGCCGCGCTCTCCTCCGTGCTTCGGCGCGGAATTCTGGACGAGCGAAGCAACGGCCCTTCACCGCTTGATGAGCTCAGTGACCGCGAGCGGGATGTGCTGCGTCTCATGGCGGAGGGCTGCACGAACGCCGGCATCGGCCAGAAGCTGCACCTGAGTGCGAAGACCGTTGAACGGCACGTCACCACGATCTTCACCAAGCTCGGCCTCGACAGCGCAGCCGGCGGACATCGCCGCGTGCTCGCGGTGATCTCGTACCTCCGGGCGACAGCGCTCAAGAGGGCCACCCCTGATCGCGGCGTGGGCTGACCAGTGGCCGCAGGCAGCCTCAGAGGCGGTCCAGGTGACGTACGGAGAACTGTCGCGGCTGTTCTCGCCGGCGGCGGCCTGTTGTTCGTCGCGGCAGTGAGCGCCGGTCTCCACGGGCCCGGATGGCTTGGCATGGGCAGCGGCGACCGCTCACGGTTCGGGTACCCCTTCAGCGGCCCGCCGCTCGGCGAGCTCACCGACAGCTTCGTGCAGGGTGTGCTCGGTCCCGGTCCCGTGGCGCCCCCAGGGGGCCACCCCCCGTCTTCGCGGCCTCCGCTCTCCGGCCAAGGCGACTCTGCCTCCGGGGATGGCTCCACCAGAGATCCGGGGGATCGACCGGTCTCGGTGGTGCACGGCTTCACCAACGACCAAGTGAACAACGCCTACGCCGTCCCCTCGCTGCCCTTCCGGGCGCGGACCGACACCTCGAGCGCGACGCGCGAACCCTCTGAGCCCGCCGACTGTTTCCCTACCGGCGGAACCGCTTGGTATCGCTTCACTCCGCTACGTGACGCCGCGCTTGTGGCGGACACGTTCGGGACCGGGCGGCCGACGGCGCTCGCCGTGTACACCCGCAGCACCGATGGTGCATGGAAGAACCTCGGCTGTGACCAGAACGGCGCGGGCAACGCCCAGGTCGACTTCAGCGTGCGCGCGGGCACCAGCTACTACCTGCAGCTGACCGCCACGGTTCGCGGCGGGCCGACCGTGTTCGAACTGGCCGCCGTGGGGCCAACAGACATCGCCAGCGGTGCGCCCAACGGTGCCCCGGCGGACGGCCCGGCCTACAACTACGCCGACATCTCGGCGAACGGGCGCTACGTCGCCTTCTTCTCTTTCGCGCACAACCTCTCGGACCGGGTTCCCGAGTGTGCCTTTGCGACGTCATGCGAGTCGGTCTACCTGCGTGACCGGTGGACCGGCCGCACCGATCTGCTCGTGTCAGTCAAGACCTCCTCTCCTCCGGCCACGGACGGCGGGAGCTATCGACGGCTCATCACACCGTCGGTGAGCGACGACGGCAGATACGTGGTGTTCGCTGCAATCGGCGGCAACCAGGACCTCACGCCCGAGGATCAGGTCCTGGTCGTCCACGCCTATCGCTACGACCGGGTTCGGCGCCGGCTGGATCTGGTATCACGGGCTTCCGACGGGAGCCCCGCATCGGGATCGACAGAGAGCTTCGCCGCGGAGGACCCGGTCATCTCGGGTGACGGCCGCTACCTCGTGTTCAGCTCCCCCTCCGACAACCTCGGAGGCCCGTCCGGGGAGGTCAGCGTGTACATGCGGGACCTGCGCATGGGCATCACCCGACTGATATCAACCAATGAGGAAGGGAAACCGCTTCAGACCTGGAGCCACGCCTGCGGCGGTCGCTCGGTGTCACGGGACGGGCGCTTCGTGGCGTTCATGACGGACAGCGCCAACAACGGCGGCGGTGAGCTCGCACCCACCCCACGGGTTGTCCGCCTTTGGGATCGGCGCACCAACACCTCGCGGCAGGTAACACCTGACAGTGGGCCGAGCATGAAGGGAGCCAGCTGCCCGGCCATCTCGGCGGCGGGTGGGCATGTTGTTTTCACCACAGCCGACGCGTTGGTCCCGCAGGACACCAACGGCACTCCGGACGTCTATGAGTACACCGTCAAGTCTGCACGCTTGGTCCGAGTGTCGGTCACGTCGGAGGGCGGTCAGACAACGGAGCCAAACAACTCAACGGACTCTCCAGGTGGTTGCGACTGCATCTCCCCGCAGGACACTCCTGTGACGAAGGCCGTGACGGTTTCCGCCGACGGGCGCTACGTCGCCTTCGACTCCGCCGCGGCCGAGCTGACCGGCGACTCGATCGGCAGCAGCCCGGCAACCGCGGGGACCGCGGACCCGCGGCAGGTCTTCGTCCACGACCTGCTGACGGGCGCTACCGTCCGCGCCTCGCTGAGCTCAACCGGCAAGGCGTTGTCGGGGAATGGGACCTTGCCCTACATCTCTGCCGACGGGCGCTACGTGGCGTTCTTCAACACGCCCAGGACCGGGACCGGCGCGCCTACGCAAGCTGACGTCTTCGTTCACCGGCTTCGGTGATGGGTCCGCGGAAAAGCCGCGCCGGGTTTGCCTCCTTCGGCGACCTTCCGATCTTCTGGAAGCTGCTGCTGCCGTTCATCGCGCTGCTGCTTGCCGTTGGCAGCGCCGGCGCCTACGTCGTCGTGCACGACCTGTCCACCCGGTCGGCCTCAGCGCTGAGCCAGCAGCTGGTCTTGCGCAGCGTCGAGGCGCGGTCCTTGATGCATGACGCCGAGCTCGATCTGCTCGAGTCGGCCAACTACGCGGCCAACCTCAGCGGGGTAGCCGCAGCCACGGCCACCCAGGACCAGGCCACCCTGCTGCGCCTACTGCGCTCCGTCCTGGCGCTCAAGTCGAAGGTGCATGTCGCCGCCGTTCTGGATGCCGGCGCCCGGACACTCGTGGAGGTAGACCGAGGCACGGACGGTCGGGCCGTCGCAGCCGTCAACCCCGCACCCTGGCCGACCACCGGCCTGATCCGGCGCGCCCTGTCGGAAGGCGCCAGCTCCGACTTGATCGGCTTCGTTGCGCTGCCCGCAGGCGGCGACATCGGCATCGTCGCGCCTGTCTGCGGCGACCCTGGGTCAGGCCCGAGCAACTGCCGCCCGGTCGGCTACGCCGTGTTGACCCTCAGCGCACTTGACGTGGTGCGCCAGATCGCGACCTCGGCTAGGGACGGTGAACGCGGCGCAGAGGACGTCGCGCTCTACGAGCTCTCCGGGCCGCTTGTCGCCAGCACGGTCACCGGCCTGCCAGGAATGCTGAGCAGCGGGGCGACACCGAGCCGCATCGTGCAGAGGCTGGGCGGCGCGCGGCCGGCCGCTTACGCAGGCTTCACCCTGGGGGGAAGACCTGCGGGCGTCGTCGAGGTGCGGCTCCAGCGCGGAGCGGCGAGCGCCTCCGTGCGTGGCGCCGCAGCGCGCCTCGTCGTCGTCCTTGTGATCGCGATGGGCGCAGCATTCGCAGTGGGTGCCCTGATCTCCCGGCTGATCCTGCGTCAGCTGCGCAGCCTCGTGCACGCCAGCCGTGAGCTGGGGTCGGGTCGTCTGGCGACGCGCGCACCGGTCCTGGCCAACGACGAGCACGGCGAGTTGGCCAGGGCCTTGAACAGCATGGCCGAGCAGATCGAGGTGGACCACCTGACGCTGGAGATGCAGGTGGAACAGCGCACGGAGGAGATCCGGCGCCTGCTTCGCGACCGTTCCGACTTCTTTGCCGGGCTCAGTCACGAGCTTCGCACCCCGCTCGCGGTGATCCTCACTCAGGCCAAGATGCTCCTCTCGCGCGCGAGCGAGCCTGAGCTCTCGCGGGAGGCGGGGCAGGCGATCGCCGCTTCGGCGCGCCAGCTGCTCGACGTGGTCAACGACATATTGACCCTCGCGAGAGCCGAGGCCGGGGGGGTCGAGGTCGACCCGCGGCCGATGCCGCTGCGCTCCCTCCTGAACGAGCTGAGGCCCCTGCTCGCTGGTATGGGCCGCGGGGTCGGGGTGAAGGTCGTCGTACACGCGTCCCACCAAGTACCGCCGGTCTGGGCAGACCCGCTGCGAGTGCGCGACGTGCTCGTGAACCTGGTGGCCAACGCGGTGAAGTACACCCCCTCGGGGGGACGCGTAGACGTAAGCGCCGAGGTTGCGGCGGAGCATGTGCGCGTCTCGGTGGCGGACACCGGTGTCGGCATCCCCCTTGAGGTTGGCGACCGCGTCTTCGAACCGTTCTACATGGTTCCCGGCAACGTCCCTCAGACCGAGGCAGCCTCCACCGGCCTGGGCCTCGCGCTTTCCCGCAGGTGGCTGGATGCGCTCGGCGGCTCGATCGAGTGGAGACCGAACCCGGGAGGGGGCACGGTGTTCTCCTTCACCCTTCCCTTGGCCACCGTGAGCGCGTGACGGCGGACAACGCGTTCACTTGGCCATTGCCGTAACAGGAGTTGCGTCCGGATCCGGGTAGAAAACCGAATGACGTTCGGTTACGGTCCCGGGCATGGACTTCAGGGACACGCCGGACGAGGCCGAGTTCCGGGCCGGGCTGCGCGCCTGGCTCGTGGAGGCGCTGCCGCCGGGCTGGCAGCAGCAGCCGCCGCACGTCGGACGCTGGGACGAGGACACCGCCCGCACCTGGGCCCGCAAGCTCTACGACGCCGGCTACTCCGGGATCACCTGGCCCAAGGAGTACGGCGGGCAGGGCCAGCCCTACACGTACCAGGGCATCTTCCTGGAGGAGACGGCCCGCGTCGGCGCGCCGGACCACATCGGCGTCATCGGTCTCGGCATGGCCGGCCCGACGATCACCGCGTGGGGCAGCCAGGAGCAGAAGCAGCGCTACCTCGCGAACATCCTGTCCGGCGAGGAGATCTGGTGTCAGGGGTTCAGCGAGCCCGGGAGCGGGTCGGACCTGGCGGGTGCGAGGACGAGCGCGGTGCTCGACGGGGACGAGTGGGTGGTCAACGGCCAGAAGGTGTGGTCGTCCTACGCGCACATCGCCGACTGGTGCATCCTCGTCGTCCGCACGGACCCGGCCGCGGCCAAGCACGCCGGCCTGTCCTACCTCCTGGTCGACATGAAGTCTCCGGGTGTGGAGGTGCGTCCGTTGCGCCAGATCACCGGGGACCCGGAGTTCAACGAGATCTGGTTCACCGACGTGCGCGTGCCCCGCGAGTCGATGCTCGGCCAGCCAGGTGACGGCTGGAAGGTCGCCATGACGACGCTGCTCCACGAGCGCGGGACGCTCGGGTTCGCCCTCACGGCGGCCCTCGAGAGAGCGGTCAACCGGCTCATCACCACCGCGAAGGAGACGGGCGCGGACTCCGACCCGGTCCAGCGGGACCGCATCGCGCGGCACTGGGTCGAGCTGCAGGCACTGCGCTACACGAACTACCGGTCGCTGACGACGTTGGTGAAGACCGGTGTCCCCGGACCGGAAGGATCGGTCGCCAAGCTGCACTGGAGCGAGTCCAACCAGCGGCTCACCAAGCTCGCGCAGGAGCTCCTGGGAGAGCGGGCGATGCTCTCCGGCGCGGGCGGCTACTGGGACGGCTACTGGGCCTACCAGCAGCTGCGCAGCCGCGGGAACACGATCGAGGCAGGGACCTCGGAGATCCTCCGAGGCATCGTCGCCGAGCGCGTGCTCGGCCTACCGAAGAGTCGGTAACCGGCATGGACTTCGCTTTCTCCGAAGAGCAGCAGATGCTGCGGGCCTCAGCCCGCGACTGGCTCGCCGATCGCTACCCGCTCGACCGCGTCGCCGCGATCTCCGACGGCGACCTTGGCTACGACCCCGACGCCTGGGCCGAGCTCACCAAGCTCGGCTGGCTCGACGAGTCACTCGAGCTGACCGACCTCGCAGTGCTCTGCGAGGAGGCTGGCTACGGTCTGCTGCCGGCCCCCTTCGTGACGACGGTCGCACTGGCCGCGCCCGCTGTCGGGTCGGCCGAGCGCCCCGCGTCGGTGGTGCACGACGGACTCGCTCCTGACGGCGCGGCGGTGGAGCTGCTCGTCGCGGGCGCCCGCGTGGTCGAGGCGTCGGCGTGCACGATCACGGCCGTCGACAGCGTCGACCGACTGCGTCGCTACGCCCGCGTGGAGCTGCCGGAGGCAGATGCAGGTGAGTCGGTCACGAGTACGCCGGACGCGCAGCTGCGAGCCGGAGCGCTGCTCGCCTGCGAGGCAGTCGGCGTGACGCAGCGCGCCCTGGACCTGACGGTGGCGTACGTCAAGCAGCGCGAGCAGTTCGGCCGGGTCATCGGGTCCTATCAGGCGATCGCGCACCGCGTCTCCGACGTCTACGTCCAGCTCGAGCTGGCGCGGTCGCTGGCCTACTGGGCGGCCTGGTCGGTGGAGGCCGGGGACCCCCAGGCGGAGGTCGCCGTCGCGGCGGCGCGGTCCGCGGCCGGTGAGGCAGCGCTTTTCGGCTGCGAGGCGGCGATCCAGTCACACGGTGGCATCGGCTTCACCTGGGAGCACCCGTTGCACCGGTTCTACAAGCGGGCGCAGTGGATCTCGTCGTGGAGCGGTTCGGCAACCTCGCAGCGCGCCCAGATCGCGACGGCGCTGTTCGGTGACTGAGCCGAAGGTCGCCCTCGTCACCGGCGGCGCGAGCGGCATCGGTGCAGCCGTCGTCCATCGCCTGCGGGCCGACGGGTGGAAGGCAGTCGTTGCCGACATCGTCGTACTCGCACCCGGTGATGATGAGATCCGCTGCGACGTCACGTCGTGGGAGGACAACCTCGCCGCGGTGGCCCATGTCGAGAAGACCTACGGGCGGCTCGACTTCGTGCACCTCAACGCCGGCATCGCTACCGGTGAGCACGACATCGAGAAGCTGAGCCTTGACCGCTACCGGCAGGTGGTGGCGATCGACCAGGACTCCGTCTTCTACGGGCTGCGGGCGGCGTTACCCGCGCTGCGTCGTGCGGGCGGCGGCGACGTGATCGCGACGTCCTCGCTCGCGGGCCTGACCGCGGTTCCCTTCGATCCGGCGTACGCGATGGCCAAGCACGCCGTCGTCGCGCTGGTGCGCTCCGTGGGACCGGTCTACGCCTCCGAGGGCATCCGGGTGAACGCGCTCTGCCCGGGGTTCTCCGACACGCCCATCATCAACGAGATGCGCGAGCTGCTCGTTGCCAGCAACCAGACCATCACGCCGGTGGCGCACGTCGTGGAGACGGTGCTGGGAATCCTGGCCAGTGGCGCGGCCGGCCAGGCGTTCTTGGTGGGCGAGGACGGCAAGGCAGTGGAGTACCGCTTCCGTGGCGTGCCCGGTCCGAGCATCCCGCTGCCTTCGGAGTGACACTGCCGTCGGATTGACACTGCCGTCGGACTGACAGCGAGCGCCCAGCAACAGCCCAGGCCCGCACCAGGGTCGGCAACGAGTCTTCAGTGCATCGGCACACCGCACCGGTGAGCCACCAGCACAGGAGATGACATGGACACCAAGAAGGCCCCCTGGGCCATCGGCCTCGTGGCCGCAGGAGCGATCGCGGGCGGCGTACTCGCCTCCTCGATGTCCGCCTCGGCGGCGACCGACACGACCCCCAGTGCCACCGGCTCCACGGCCACGGCCACCGATCCAGCACCACCGGCCAATCGGTTCGGGTCGGCGCCGATCCGCCCTGGTGAGAAGGCGGTCTCCGACGCGGTAGGGGCCAAGCTCAAGGCCGCGGCCCTCAAGGCAGTGCCCGGCGGCACCGTCTACCGGGTGGAGACCGACGCGGACGGCGACGCCTACGAGGCGCACATGACGAAGGCCGACGGCACGCTGGTCACGGTCAAGTTCGACTCCAGCTACAACGTCACCTCGACCGAGGAGGGCATGGGCCGGGGTGGCCACGGCGCCCCGCCCGCGCAGACCGGCACCAACGGCTGAGCCGCTAGGGCTGCGTCACAGGTCCAGGCGCTCGTCGACGGCCACCCGGCCGTCGGCGAGCGTCTTGGCGTTGCGCCACTGCAGGTAGGTCGTGGTGAGCACCACGACACCGCTGAGCAGCACGAAGCTCCCGGTGACGAAGCCTGCGAGCGGCAACTGGTCGACGACGATGAGCAGGATGCCCGCAGCGATGATGGCCAGGCCCATCAGCACGGTCCCCGCGGTGCGCACGGGGGTCTTCACCGAGGCGGCGGCGGCCTGCTCGGCACGCGAACGCGCGGAGTCGAGCGCGTTGCGCGCCCAGACGTACTCAGTGGCGAGTACGGCGAGTCCCGCGACGATGATGAGGAGTCCAGGACCGGGCAGGAGCAGGAAGACCCCGCCCACGCCCACCAGCCCGAAGCCGGCCACCGTGACGGCGCCGCGCTTGACCTGCCGCAGCACTAGAGCTTTCCGTTCAGCTGGGCGTGAGCTCGCTCGAGGGCGTCGAGGTTTGCCTCTTCGGCGAAGGGGCCTGACCTCGCAGCCGACTCGAGGAGCACGCCGTCCGCGTGAGTCTCGCGCGCGAGCTTGACCACCGCGGCGATCTGCGCACCCTGCTGCTCGACGTAATCGCGATCCACCACCGCGCCGTGACCTGGCACCACCACGCCATCACTGAGTGCCGCGACCCGGCTCATCGCGTCGACCCAGTCGAGTGGATAGGAGTCGTTGAACGACGGGGGCGCACCCTCCTCGACCAGGTCACCGGCATGCAGCACTCGGCAGTCCGGCACCACCACCACGACGTCGTTGTCGGTGTGGCCGCGACCCAGGTGATGCAGCTGAACGGCACGCTCCCCCACCTGCAGCTCGACGTACTCGTTCATCGTCCGGTTCGGCGGTGCGACGACCAGCCGCTCGAGCTGCTCGGTGATGTCGGGGCGTCCGGCCGCGGTGGCGTTGCCGACCATGCGCAGCCGCATCGCCTCGCCCTCCGTCCGCAGGATCTCGGCGCAGCGCTCGTGACCCCAGATGTCGCAGGGCAGGAAGGCGCTGTTGCCGAAGACATGGTCGAAGTGGTGATGGGTGTTGACGACAGTCCACGGGTGCGGCGTGATCCGGCGGATCGCGTCGATCAGGTCGAGGCCCTGCTCGTGCGTCGTGCGTGTGTCGATGACGAGGCAGCCGCCGTCACCTACGACCAGCGTGGTGTTGGAGTCGAAGAACCGGTGCCGACGGACGAATACCCGGTCCGCCACCTCGACGAAGTCCTCGTGCCGGTGCGGGACCTCGAGCGCGGGTGCGCTCACCCGTCGGCCTTGGCCCGCGCGGCGAGCTCCTCGCTGAGCGTCCTCAGTCGGCGGACGAGCTCGAGCTCGGGGGCGTTCGCCGCAAGCAGCTCGTACATCGCCCCGTAGTACCAGGCCGTGCCCTCGCGGCCGCCGCGGAAGATGTCCCAGATGCGCGCACCGATCACGTCATGGTCGGCCAGAACACTCGTGGCGTTGTCCACCTTGTCTGCAGCGACCACGCGGAGCACGTCGACATCGCGCACGTCGCGCAGCTTCGCCAAGTGCGCCTCCTTGCGTGCCCGCCAGGGTGGCTTGGGCTCGCCGTCGGCATCGGTGCACAGGTCGACGATGTGCGCGACCCGCCGTCCGTAGCGCTCGGCGATCGCCTCGCGGCTGACGCCCTGATCCTCGATCGCGTCGTGGAGCAGTCCGGCGATGGCCTCGTCCTCGCCTCCCCCGTCGCGCCACACGAGAGCGCTGACGCTGAGCAGGTGAGCGACGTAAGGATGGCCCGTGCCCTTGCGCTGCTGCGTGGCATGCAGGGTCGCCGCCCAGCTCAAGGCGTCGGCGTAGCGCGCGGAGGTGCTCACCCCTCGAGGTCCGGCACCGAGCGCGCGGCCCCTCTGTCTGCCGAGAGCGCGAGCGCGGCGTAGGCGCGCAACGCCGCCGACACCGGACGCTCCCGCTTGAGCGGGAGCCAGCCGAGCTCGTCACGGCTGGCTCGCCGGGCAGCGAGCTCAGCGTCGTCCACCAGCAGACGGATCGAGCGGGTGGCGATGTCGATTTCGATGAGGTCGCCGTCCTCGACGAGGCCGATGGCACCGCCGCGCGCCGCCTCGGGTGACACGTGCCCGATCGACAGCCCGCTCGTGCCGCCGGAGAAGCGTCCGTCGGTGACGAGCGCACACTTCGCGCCTAGCCCGCGTCCCTTCAGGAAGCTCGTCGGGTAGAGCATCTCCTGCATCCCCGGCCCGCCCTTGGGACCCTCGTAGCGCACCACGACGACGTCGCCTGCGACCACGGTGCCTGCCAGGATCGCGGTCACCGCGTCGTCCTGGCTCTCGGACACCTTCGCCGGTCCCTTGAAGTAGTGCTGCTCATCGGCAACGCCTGCCGTCTTCACCACGCAGCCGTCCGGCGCGAGGTTGCCGTAGAGCACGGCGAGGCCACCGTCCTGGCTGTAGGCGTGCGCGACATCGCGGATGCACCCACCCGCGGCATCGGTGTCGAGGGTGGCCCAAGTCACGGTGGAGCTGAAGGCCTCCGTGGTCCGCACCCCGCCGGGAGCCGCCGAGAACAGCGCCAGTGCCTCCGGCCGGGGCTCGGCGCGCCGGATGTCCCACGCGCTGAGCCAGGAGTCGATGTCGCGTGAGTGCACTGTGTGGACGTCGCGCTCGAGCAGTCCGGCCCGGTCGAGCTCGGACAAGATGGCGGGGATTCCGCCGGCTCGGTGGACGTCCTCCATGTGATACAGCGGCGTGCTGGGGGCGACCTTGCAGATGTTGGGTGTCGAGCGCGAGAGCCGGTCGATGTCAGCCAGGTCGAAGTCGACGCCCGCCTCGATCGCCGCGGCAAGCAGGTGCAGGACGGTGTTCGTCGACCCGCCCATGGCGACATCCAGGCGCATGGCGTTGGAGAAGGCCTCCCTCGTCGCGATCGCCCGGGGCAGCACCGACTCGTCGTCCTCGTCGTAGAAGCGGCGGCACAGGTCGACGATCACGCGGCCTGCTTCGAGGAACAGCCCGCGTCGCGCCGCGGAGGTGGCGAGGGTCGAGCCGTTGCCGGGCAAGGACAGCCCGAGCGCCTCGGTCAGGCAGTTCATCGAGTTGGCGGTGAACATCCCGGAGCACGACCCGCAGGTAGGGCAGGCCGAGCGCTCGATCTCTGACAGCTCGTCCTCGCTGACCGACTCATCAGCCGAGGCGGTCATGGCCGAGATCAGGTCGAGCTTGGGTCGCGCGACCCCGTCCCGCACGATCGCCTTCCCCGCCTCCATCGCGCCACCGGAGACAAAGACGGTGGGGATGTTGAGCCGCATCGCGGCGATCAGCATCCCTGGGGTGATCTTGTCGCAGTTGGAGATGCAGACGAGGGCGTCAGCCTGGTGCGCCTCGACCATGTACTCGACCGAGTCGGCGATCAGCTCGCGGCTGGGCAGGCTGTAGAGCATGCCGCCGTGACCCATCGCGATGCCGTCGTCGACGGCGATCGTGTTGAACTCACGGCCGACCCCACCCGCTGCGGCGATCTCGTCGGCAACCAGCTTGCCCATGTCACGCAGGTGGACGTGTCCTGGCACGAACTGCGTGAAGCTGTTCGCCACCGCGATGATCGGCTTGTCGAAGTCGTCGTCGGTCATGCCCGTCGCGCGCCACAGCGCCCGGGCCCCGGCCATGTTGCGGCCGTGGGTTGTGGTGCGTGAGCGCAGCTCGGGCATCGCAGGTCCTTCGATCGACTGCCCTCACGGTAAACCGGATCGGGAGTGGGAGAGTGGCGGGATGCCAGCCAGTGATCCCAAGGACGACCTCAAGCGCTACCTGCAGATCGCTCGCGAGGCCCTGTTGTGGAAGCTCGAGGGCGTGTCCGAGTACGACGCACGCCGGCCGCTGACGCCCACCGGAACCAACCTCCTGGGGTTGGTCAAGCACGTGGCGAGCGTCGAGGCCGGTTACTTCGGGGACACGTTCGGGCGGCCCTTCCCCGAGCCGCTGCCCTGGTTCGACGAGGGAGCGGAGCCCAACGCGGACATGTGGGCCACGCCGGAGGAGTCCACCGAGGACCTCGTCGGGCTCTACCGCCGGGTGTGGGTCCACTCGGACACGACGATCGACGCGCTTCCCCTCGACGCCCTCGGCCACGTCCCCTGGTGGCCCGAGGAGCGCCGCGAGGTGACGCTGCACCGGATCCTGATCCACATGACCACCGAGACCCACCGTCACGCCGGGCACGCCGGCATCGTCCGCGAGCTCGTCGACGGCGCGGTCGGTCTGCGCGCGGACAACGACAACCTGCCTGAGGTGGACCGAGCCTGGTGGGAGGCCTACCGCGAGCGGTTGGAGCGGACGGCCCGTGAGAAGCAGGGCGGCTGACGAGATGACGAGATGGACGACGATCAGGCACGTGCTGCGGTTGGGCGGCTGGCCCGGTCAGACACCCCCGACGGTTCCGAACGCCGATGCGCCCCAGTTCCACTGCCACCGCTGCCGCACCCCCGTGGACCACGAGGCGGACCAGTGCCCGTCGTGCGCTGAGGTCCTGCGACCCACCCGCCGGTCGTTCAGGCGTTGACCCGCGTCTCCAGACGTCGGTCGGGCACCAGCCACATCAGCGCGACCACGACGTAGAGGGCCAGTCCCACCCACCGGGTGACGAGGCTCAGCGCGATGCCCGCGACATAGATCGCCGGCGAGATCTTCCCCTTGATGTCGCGCCCCAGGGCCTGCGCCAGCACGGAGTCGGGGCCGTGCTCGCGGAGCACCATGAACTGCAGCAGGTAGTACGCGAGTGCGGCCGCGAGCAGCACGACGCCGTACACGGCTGTCGGCGTCCGGGCGAAGTGGTTCTCACCCATCCAGCCCGTGGTGAAGGGGAACAGCGACAGCCAGAACAGCAGATGCAGGTTGGCCCAGAGCACGCGCCCGTTGACTCGCTCCGACGCCTGCAGCAGGTGGTGGTGGTTGTTCCAGTAGATGCCGAGGATCACGAAGCTCAGGATGTAGCTCGAGAACACCGGCCAGAGCGGCCGCAGCGCGTTCCAGCCGGCCTCATGCGGCACCTTCAGCTCGAGCACCATGATGGTCAGCAGGATCGCGACCACCGCGTCGCTGAACGCCTCCATCCGCCCCTTCGACATGCGCCGAACCCTAGGCGCTCGGACCACTCAGGCTCCGCCCAGCGACGTAGTCGGCGAAGGCCCGCGTCTGCGTGACCTCATCGGGCAGTGCCCGGTCGTCGGGATCCCAGCCGCGGGTGCGGCCCTCCATCGCCCGCGTGAGCAGGGAATGCCACTCGCGGCCGACGTGCTCGCGCGCCCACGTGATCGCAGCGCGCTTGGACGCGACCTCAGCGGTCTCCAGCGTGTAGAGCAGCCGGCACATCATGACGACGGCGTAGCGCTGCCCCCACGCTTGGTCGAGGCTGACCCAGCCTTCGATGTCGCTGATCGCGGTCGGGATGGCTTTCCTCGCGCCGTCACGCATGACGGCGGGCGGTATCGGATCCACCAGCTGCTCAGGTGGGGGTCCGATGACCCGCACGCCGTGGTGGCGCAGGATCCACCGCGCGACCTCGTTGTTGCAGTGGACGTCCCACTGCATCTCGCGCCAGCCGTGGTCGATGTAGAGCCACGGCCGTCCGCTGCCGTCCAGGGTGCGCAGCTCCGCCGCCACCGGATAGGACCCCTCGAGGTGGTGCACCCAGTGACCCGACCTGGTCGGAATGTCGTCGTGCAGCCGCCTCACGTGCGCTTCTTGAGCAGCTGTGACGGGCGCGTGTACGACGACCAGGAAGTCGCAGTCGCTGTGCAAGTCGGCCGCACCCAGGGCGAAGGAGCCCTGCAGGTAGACGCCGACGAGGTCGTCGAGAAAGACGCGCTGGGCATGAGCTGCGATCTCCAGCAGCAAGCCGTTGAGCTCGGCGAACGGTGTCGGCGCCGGGTTGACCTCGTCACCGATCACCGGTCCATCACAGCGGCGGACCGGGCGCCGCTGCAACGGGTTTGGCAGGGTGTCCTCGTGGAGGACTTCCGGGCACGTGCCGAGGAGCTCGACGCGGCCGATCCGCTCCGCGAGCTGCGGGACCAGTTCGTCATCGCCGATCCCGGGCTGATCTACCTCGACGGCAACTCCTTGGGCCGGCTGCCCAAAGCCAGCCAGGACCGGCTCAGCGCACTCGTCGATGTCGAGTGGGGACAGCAGCTGATCCGGGGCTGGCATGACTGGATCGATCTTCCCGAGCGCGTCGGCGACGCGCTCGGCACCGCGCTGCTGGGAGTCGCCGCCGGCCAGGTGCTGGTCTGCGACAACACCACCGTCAACCTCTACAAGCTCGCCCTCGCCGCCACCCAGGCTCGGCCGGGCAGGACGGTGATCGTCACCGACGACGACAACTTCCCCACCGACCGCTACGTGCTGTCCCAGCTCGCCACCCAGCAGGGGCTCGAGGTCAGGACCGTGGCGACCCCCATGGACGACGGCGTGCAGCTCGACGCCGTGAAGCGCGCTCTCGACCAGGACGTGGCGCTGGTCTCCTTCTCGCACACCGCCTACCGCTCGGGTGCGCTCGCCCCGATGTCCGCGATCGACGAGGCCGCCCACTCCGTCGGGGCGCTGACCCTGTGGGACCTGTCGCACTCGGTCGGCGCCGTACCCGTCGACCTGTCCCGCTCCGACCTCGCGGTGGGCTGCTCCTACAAGTACCTCAACGGCGGCCCGGGAGCGCCGGCCTGGCTCTACGTCAGACGCGACCTGCAGACCTACCTCGGCAACCCGATAGCCGGCTGGTTCTCCCAGCGCGACCAGTTCGCGATGGGCGAGGAGTACTCGCCCCGGCAAGACGTGGGGCGCTTCCTCACCGGGACGCCGCCGATCCTCGGGCTGGTGTGCGTCGAGGAGGGCGTCCGGGTGCTCGCCGAAGCCGGCCTGGAGCGGCTGCGCGCCAAGGGGGTCGCGCTCACGGAGTTCCTCATCGAGCTGGCAGATGCCTGGTTGGTCGAGTACGGCGTGCGCGTCGCGACCCCGCGCGACCCGGACCGCCGCGGCTCTCACATCGTGCTCGAGCATCCGCAGGCCTGGCAGCTGGCACAGGCACTGATCGCTGCCGGCGTGATCCCCGACTACCGCGAGCCGAACCGGCTGCGGCTCGGGCCCGCTCCGGCGTACACCCGCTTCGCCGACGTCTGTGAAGGGCTCGACCGGCTGCGCACGATCCTTCGAACCGAGAGCCACACGACGCTCCCCGCTCGACCGACCTCCGTTCGCTGAGCCGGTAGCCAACCTGACCCAGTGCGTTCGTCAGGGCAGGACAGCCCACACCTAGTCAAAGCTGACGGTCTTGGTCCGCGTTGCGAAAGCGCGGCGGAATCGGGCCGAGACAGACAGGACGACCTTCATCGACGCAGGGACACCCATGTCCGCCAAGCCCGCGGTATCAGCCGCCACCGTGCCCTCGCCCCGGGAGGCGCCGAACGACGCTGCGCCGCTCGACCTGATGACGGAGCTACGTCTGGCGCGCGATCCCCAGCTCGAGGCATTCGCCAGGGTGACGCGCCGCGACAACCAGGTGCTGGCCGCGCTGGTGACCATCATGCTCGTGCTCTACGGCTTCGACCTCGTGCTGGCCATCACGCCGTGAGACCGGCGGCCCGGAGCATCTGCTCGGCATGGTCTCGCGGGTGGTCCGCGTAGATCTCCAGCCAGGTGCTGACCGTGTAGCGCTCGTGCTCGGGATGCGACCCGGCTCGGTCGAAGTCCGCAGGGCTGAGCGAGCCGAGCAGCTCGAGCGACGCGCCGCGCACCGCGCGGATCACTGCCACCGCTGCGTCGATCGGCCGGTCGTAGTGGAGGCGACGCGCGTACTCGGCCTCGTCATAGGCCGCGATGTGCGGGGTGTCCTCAGCCAGCAGCTGGCGCAGCCGCAGGTAGGCGCGCGTCTCGGAGTCGGCGAGGTGGTGGACCACCTGGCGGGCGGTCCACCCCTCACCGTCTGCCTCGTCCAGCCGCGCGGAGCCCACCGCCTCGATGGCATCGAGCACCGCGGCCGTGCCCCCGGCATAGCGCTCGAGGAGGGTCGACGTACTCGTGCCCACATCCGGCTCAGCCACAGCAGCCCCAACGCCACTCGCGGCTCTCCCGGGTGTCCGTGCCCCAGCGCCAGCTGGCGGCACCCGCGGCGACCAGGCCGAGGAGGAACAGCAGTGCGGTCATCTCGTCCACCACCTCTCGTGTCTCAGGACTCGAGAGTGGACCCCGGCGGCCGCGACCACGAGTGGCAGGAAAGCCTTGCTTCGTTGAGATCCTGCCACTACTGTCGCGGGCATGCTGAAGAACGTCGTCGCCCTGGTCGGCGAGGGACTGGCCGCCTTCGAGCTCGGCGTGGTGTCCGAGGTGTTCGGCATGGACCGCAGCGACGGCGGTCTCCCCGTCTACGACTTCGCCGTGGCGTCCATGGACCCGATGCCGCTCACCACCAGCAGCGGGTTTCAGGTCCTGACGCCGCACGGGCTCGAGCGGCTGGCCACGGCCGACCTCGTCGCGGTGCCGGCCTGGCCCATGCACCGCCAGGCCAGCGACGAGGTGCTCGACGCGCTGCGCGCGGCGCATGGACGCGGCGCACGGATCATGACGGTCTGCAGCGGGGCCTTCCTCCTCGCGCAGACCGGCCTGCTGAACGGCCACCGCGCGACGACCCACTGGCGCTACACCGACGAGCTCGCTCGCCAGTTCCCCGAGATCGACGTGCAGCCGTCGGTGCTCTACGTCGACGACGACCCGCTGTTCACGTCCGCCGGCACCGCCGCCGGCATCGACCTGTGCCTGCACATCCTGCGCAAGGAGCACGGCGCGCGGATGGCCAACTGCATCGCCCGTCGCATGGTCGTGCCACCGCACCGTGACGGTGGGCAGGCGCAGTTCGTCGACACCTACGTGCCGGAGGCGCACGACAACAGCGACCTGGCGCCGCTGCTCGAGTGGATGCTCGAGCACCTCGACGACCCGCACTCTGTCGCGTCGCTGGCCAAGCGCGCGGCCATGAGCGAGCGCACCTTTGCCCGTCGGTTCCGGGCCATCACCGGGACGACACCGCATGCCTGGCTGCTGCGCCAGCGGGTGAACCTGGCGCAGCGACTGCTGGAGACCGGGGAGCGCAGCGTCGAGGAGGTCGCGCGACGCAGCGGGTTCGGCACCGCCGCGATGCTGCGCCACCACTTCGTGCGCGAGCGCGGCACGTCACCGGCGGCCTACGCGCGCACCTTCGGCGGCACCGGTACGCCCTGGTGAGGGCGCTCGTCGTCGGCAGCATCAACGTCGACCTCGTGGTGCGGGTCCCGGCCCTCCCCGGGGCCGGGGTCACGGTGCTCGGGGCTGATGCCGTGCGGCACGCGGGTGGCAAAGGAGGCAACCAGGCAGCGGCACTCGCGCGGCTCGGCGCCGAGACCGCGCTGGTCGGCGCCACCGGTCAGGACGCGGACGGCGACTGGTCGATCGCCCAGCTGCAGGCTGCCGGTGTGGACACGACCGCTGTCGCGCGGCTCGCCGACGTGCCCACCGGCTTGGCGATGATCGCCGTGGACGACGCGGGCGAGAACTTCGTCGTCGTGTCTCGTGGAGCCAATGCCCACTGCGCGCCACCACTCGAAATCGGAGCGGACGTGGTGGTGGTGCAGCTCGAGATCCCTGCCCCCACGGTGCACGCGACCCTGCGCGCCGCCCGCGCATCCGGTGCTTGCACCGTGCTCAACGCTGCACCCGCAGAACCCCTCGTCGACGACGTGTGGGGACTGGTGGACCTGCTCGTCGTCAACGCCGACGAGGCGCGGGTGCACGGCCCGCAGCCCGCTGTCGGCGCCACGATCGTGACGCTCGGGTCGCGCGGCGCGCAGGTGCTGCTGCAGGACCGGCCACCGGTCGTCGTACCCGCTCCCGAGGTCGTCGTGGTCGACAGCACCGGCGCCGGTGACTGCTTCACGGCAGCGGCGGCGTTCGCCGTCGCCGGCGGCGCGGACCCCGTGGAGGCGGCCCGGTTCGCGGTGGCGGCCGCGAGCCTGTCCGTGCGGGCACCTGGCGCACGCGGTGGGTATCCCAGCCGCGCCGAGGCTCAGAAGGAGAGCGAGCGCATCCAGGCCAGCAGCTGAGCTTCGGGCAGGTCCGAGATCACCGTCAGGAGCAGGCCTTTGGGACCGAGTACGTCGACCCGCAGCCCGGCGAGCACGGGAGTGAGCCGCCCGGTGCCTAGCAACCCCAGCTTGATCGGAGCGCCCCCGGTCGGAGCCGGCGTCGGCTGCCGCAGGTCGCGGCCGTATTTCGCCTCCACCAGGTGGCCGGCACCGACCCAGGTGAGGACCGCTCCCTCGCGGGTGACGGCTGGTGCCTCGCCCGAGCGGTCGATGTCGAGCACGGCGACGGCCTTGTCCGAGTGCATCCCCGGCGGCGGCGCCGGGTCGGCGGTCGGGATCAGCCGGGTCAGCTCGCTCTCGGTCGACGGGGTGACCGAGAACCCGCTCAGGTTGGCCGGCGCCGGGGTCGGAGACGGCGCGAACAGCCGCCGGTCGGTCAGCGCAGCCGGGGGGCCGAGCGCGGTGGCGACGCGGGCCCGCAACACCTTGCCGTCACGGGTCCAGCTGTCACTGAGGATCACGCCCTCAGCCGAGACACAGGACGTGGTGCGCTCGCCGGGCGTGGGCGCTGTGAAAGGCGCGCCGTCGAGCGGTTGCTTCGAGAGCCACCCGGTGCAGCGCCGCCCGAGGACCTCACTGCCGGACGCCTGTCGCACCAGGTGCTGACGGAGCGCGACGGGAAGCGCGACGTCGAGGTGGCTGTCGGGGCCTGGTGCTGCCGGCCACGACGGCGACACCTGCTGGGTGGAGCCGTCAGGCCGGACCTGGTAGACCCCCGACTCGGTCCACGCGACCCCACCGACCGAGTGCCCCTCGGCTGACCTCACCGTGCGCGCGCGGTAGGGACGGTCGACGTCGGTCACCTCGACGGTGTGCAGTCCCCGGTCGTCAGTGACGTCGTACTCGATGTGGAATCCGTTGCGCGGTGCGGCGGGTGTGCGCGCGCTGTCGGAGCTCGTGCAGCCGGAGACCGCAACGAGCAGCAGGGTCGCGGCAAGAGCGAGGCGCACAGGCGAAGCGTGCCTCAGGTGCGGGTCGGGTCGCCGAGTGCGCCCGCGCTGTCCGCAGCGCCTCCCAAGAACACCGAGCGCAGCAGGTCGTCGCGCTGGAGCAGTTGGGCGGTCGGGCCGCTGTAGCGGACCTGTCCCTTCTCGAGGAAGTACGCGCGGTCGGCGAGGTTGAGCGCGACGTTCACGGACTGCTCCACGAGTACGACGGTCACACCCTCGGCCTGCAGCCGCCGCACGGCCACGAGCAGCTCCTGCACGACGACGGGCGCAAGCCCGAGCGACAGCTCATCGATGAGCAGCAGCCGCGGGCGCAGCAGCATGGCCTGGGCGAGCACCAGCATCTGGCGCTGCCCACCGGAGAGCGACCCGGCCTTCTGCTGCAGCAGCGGAGACAGTGCGGGGAACAGCTCGAGCACCTCACGCAGCCGACGCTTCGAGACGTCGGCGTCCTTGCGGATGAGGAAGGCGCCGAGCCGCAGGTTCTCGGCGACCGTGAGGCCGGGGAAGATCCCGCGTCCGCCGGGTGCTTGCACCAGCCCACGTGCCGCGATCCGCTCGGCGCTCTCCCCGGTGATGGGCTCACCGTCGAACCAGATGTTGCCGCCGTCGGTGGCAACGAGCCCGGACAGCGCGTTGAGCACCGTGGACTTGCCCGCACCGTTGGTGCCGAGCAGCGCGACGACCTCACCCTGACGGATCTCGAGGTCGATGCCGAACAGCACGCGAACGTTGTCGTAGGAGACGGTGATCGCCTTGGTCTCGAGCAGGATCGGCCGTCCCTGCTCATCGAGCCGCCGCTCGGGCTCGGTGTAGAGCGGGCTCAGCCGCTCGACGTCGTCGTTCATGTACTTCGCGGCGGTCCGCACGTGGAAGGTCCCGCGCACGAGCAGCAAGGCGCACACCACGAGCGCCCAGCGGTTACCGAACGCGCTGGCGATCCCGGCGGTGACCCCGATGAACGCGATGCCGGCGAGTGCCATGACCTGGCCGAGGGCGAGGGCGCTCGCGCGCAGCTCGGGCGCCGACACCAGGCTCTGCAGCGACAGCAGCAACGGTGAGACCAGGCCGAATCCGCACGCGATGACGAACAGCAGCGGCACCGCCACCCAGACAGTTGGCGAGAGGGCGAAAGCGAGCACCAGTCCGCCGATGCCGAACCCGAGCGTGCTCAGCCACAGCACACCCTGGGCGGGACTGCGGTTGAGCTGGCTCTGCGCGAGCCTCGCGCCGGTGAGGGTGGCGACCACAGCGCCGACACCGCCGACGCTGCCGATCACCCCCAGGCCCCAGTCACCCACGCCGAAGGAGTTCTTGAAGAAGAACGGAAGCACCGTGACGGCGGAGAAGACCCCGCCGATCAGCCAGATGCCGGCGATGTACTGGTAGCGCAGTGAGCGCACTGCCCACAGCCGCGGGATGGTGTCGCGCCACGCGACGTTGTCGAGCCCTTGCGACGCCTCGAAGCGGCCGCGCTCCGGCTCAGGGAGCCGGTTGCAGGCGATGACGACAGGGATCGACAGCGCGCCGATGAAGACGAACGCGCCCCGCCATCCGAAGAACAGCGCGATCGTCGCGCCGAGCAGTGGCCCGATCGCGTCACCGACCTGGCTGCCGATGGTGAACATCCCCATCGCCTTCACGCGCACCTTGGGCGAGTAGAAGTCGGACATGAGCGCGGCCTGGATCGGATAGCTCACGGTGCGTCCGAACGCAGAGCCGACGCGGGCTGCGACCAGGATCCAGAGCGCGGTCGAGAAGGCGGTGCCGAGCGAGAACAGCGCCCACACCAGCGCGGCACCGACGACGATGGGCATCCGGCGGCGTCGGTCGGCGAGCTTGGACAGAGGCAACGCCACGAGTGGCGCGAGGAACGTCATGAGGACCGTGATGACACCGACGGTCCCGACCCCCTTGCCGAAGTCGGCGAGGATCGTCGGCGCGAGCCAACGGAAGGTCGCGTTGTCCAGCTCGTCGATGGCGTTGAGGCCGAACATCGTGACGACGGGCTGCAGCCGCTCACCGCCAACGAAGTCATCCAGCCGGCGCCGCAGGCCCATCACGGGTGGCTACCGGCTGCGGTCGGCGCCGCCTGAGCGGTGAGCACGGCCTCGACGAGCTCGTCGCCGGTCAACGCGGACATCGCCTCCGTTGCCTCGACCGGCGTGACACGCGGTGTCGCGGCGACGCCTGTGACCCAGGTGGCAAGCGCGTTCCTGCCCAACATGGCCAGGCGGGCCAGTCCTCCGGGAAAGAAGCAGATCAGGATGAGCAGGCCCAAGCCGGTGGAGGTGAGCCCGACGTAGCGCGCCGCGTCCTCCGGCACGAACAGGGAGATGGCGAGGTAGGCGGTGCCCAGCAGCGCGCCGAAGATGGAGCCGAGCCCTCCGATGATGGCCGCCGCAAGGATGGTCAGCGACCTGGTGGCCGGGAAGGAGTTGGGCGAGACCGTCACCACGCAGCCGGCCCACACGAAGCCACCGATCGCGGCGAGCACCCCGGACAGCACGAAGCCGGTGAGCCGGGTGCGCACCACGGCGATGCCGAAGGCCGCCGCCTGCGCGGGGTTGTCGCGGATCGCCACGAGGTTGCGCCCCAGCCGACCGCGCTGAAGCGCACGGGCGGACAGCACGCACGCCAGCAGCACGCCCGCCGCCAGGTAGTAGTAGGTCCGGTTGCCTACCCACTCGGGACGCACCAGCGAGCCATCACCCTTGAACCAGCTCTTGTCATAGAGCCAGCTCTCGCTGACGACCGCGAAGCCGAGCGTCACCACCGCCAGCAGCGTCCCGGGGAGCCGAAGCGCAGGCAAGCCGATGAGCAACGCGGTCAGCCCACCCAGGACTGCGACCACGAGGAAGGCGAGCCAGAAGGACATCCCCCAGTGCCCAACAAGCCGCGAGCCGAAGATGCCGGCGACGCCGGCGATCCCCCAGTGCCCGAGCGAGACCTGACCCGACCAGCCGGTGAGGATCGTCAGCGCGAGAACCACGATCGAGGTGCCGAAGATGGTGGCCAGCAGGTAGGTGCGCGCGGGAGAGAGCATCAGCGGGGCGGCGAGGACTGCGGCGGCTCCGAGGCCGCTGACGCCGAAGACGAGCGCCCGCCAGCGGGGGTGCGCCGTGATCTCGGAGGGCAGCGCTCTCACCGGCTCCGCCAGCCTCCAGCTGGACTCCTCACCGGCCGTGGTGCGACGCCGCGCCTCTCTCCGGATGAGCAGTGCCACGAGTACGACGCCGAGCACGACCGCGTCGGAGAGGTTGGCCTGCTTGGTGTAGTAGAAGATCAGCGAGTCGAGCAGTCCGATGCCCAGGCCCCAGCCGAAGGCCAAGCCGACCGAGCCGAAGCCGGCCAGTGTGGCCGCCGCCAACCCGCGCAGCAGCAGCGGCAACCCGATGGCGTCCGCCGAGCTGTAGCCGTTGATCGGCGCAAGCAGCATGAAGGCACCACCGGCGAGCAGTGCCGCGACGACCCAGGCCAACGTCGACACGCGTCGGACCGGTATGCCCATGAGCCTGGCGCGCGGCGCGTTCTCGGCCGCCGCGCGCACCGCGAGTCCGTAGGTGCTGCGGGTGAGGAACGCTGCGGTCGCGAACGCGAGGATCGGGCCGCCGATCAGCACCAGGATGTGCTGCGGTCCGAAGACGACCCGACCGAACGTGAACTGCCCACTGTGGAACGGCAGCGGGAAGGTGGTCGCGCCCTGGAAGAGAACCGAGGCCCCACCGCGCTCTGGCTTCGGCAGCAGCAGTCGCAGCAGCAGCACGATCTGCGCGATGCCGACGGTCGCGAGCAGCGCGATCAGTCGCGGTGCGTCGAACAGCCGTTGGATGATGGTGCGCTCGATGACGGCTCCCAGCACGGCGGTGGCGAGCAGTGTCACCGCTAGGGCGGGCCAGTAGGGCCAGTGCGCCCGTGCAGTCATCGTGATCATCATCGCAACGGCGAAGGCACCGATCTCACCCTGCGCGAAGTTGATGACGCGGCTGGACATGTGCACCAGCACAAGACCCACGGCAAGCAGCGCCGTGCTCATTCCCAGCACGAGGCCGAGTGCAAGCAAGTCCATCGCGAGCTACTTCTGGGGCGGGGTGTACTTCTTCTGCAGGGCGTGCGTGATGTTCACCCCTCCAGACTTCCCCGGGCCCATGATCTTCCAGTAGGTCGGGTACTCCGGGAAGTCGTAGTCGAGGCGGTTTCCGTTCCACTTGGCCACGGTCTGAAGGTCGAAGCCGGTGAAGTCAAAGGGACCCTTCAGACCTGGCACCGAGAACGTGACCGGCACCGTGGCGTCCCAGAAGAAGTCACCGCGGATCGCGTTGACGCCGAGCATCAGCGAGTTGCCCGTCAGCTCGCCGGTGACGTCCACGGCGCGGCGCATCGCTGCGGAGGACAGCAAGATGGTGGCGCAGGCGATCTGAGCTGATGCCGACGTGGACATGCCGTCGTCGCCGTTGTACTTCTTGTAGATGTTGGCGCAGTTGCCCTCATAAGGGCTGGCGCCCGCCTTGATCCGCGTGGTGAGGCCGACGGAGTTCTTCCACTCGTCCGGCTGCATGAGCGCACCGCCGGTCTGAGTGTCGATGAGGTAGGTGCGCGCGGTCCAGGTCCACGTGGGGTACCAGTTCTGCGTCTTGGCAGCGTCGGTGAAGAAGACGTCGGCGATCGCGTTGTTGGCGATCAGCCAGACCTGGTCGCAGTTGGGCTTCATCGCGATGGCGCTCTGCGTCGCCTGCTGGGTTGCCGTGGACGGGTCGTCCTTGTACTTCACGATCATCTTGAACTTGTAGCCCTGGTCGCTGAGCGCCCGCACCAGGTACTTCTCGAGGTTGTTGAAGTCAGGGGTGTCGGGGTGGATCAGGCACGGCTTGCGCGTGTTGGAGTGCAGGTAGTTGCGACCGAAGGAAGCCCAGTTCGCGTAGTCGGACTCCGCGTCCTGGAAGGGCTGGAACTGCCCGTAGCCCTGCTTGCGCTGCTCCGAGATCAACGAGCGCCCGCCGAGGAACGGCAGGTGCTTCTTGGCCAGCAGGTCGCTGACCTCGTGAAGCCCCGCGATGTCCATCAGCACCTTGTACTGGTCGACGAGCTCGATGGCTGCCGAGCCGTTCTTCTCGGGGCAGTAGGTGCCGCCGTCGTCGACGGTGACGAGCTTGAGCGTGCGGCCGCGGATGCCGCCGGTGTCGTTGATGTACTTGACGTAGGTGCTGAACGACTTGGCGATGTCACCGGTGGCCTGGGCGCTGAACTGCCCGGCCAGCGTCTGGGCCTGCGGGCAGCTGCCCTTGTCGTAGTCGGCGCCGATCAGCACCGAGTCCTTGGTCACGCCCTGGGTGCGGAGGCCGAAGTCGGGGATGTCCGTCGTCACGGTCACGGGCGGCGGGGTGGCCCCGCCGGGGCCGGTGATCGTGCCCGGCGCGCCCGACGACCCCGGCAGCGGCTTCCCGTTGGGCCCGGTGGTGGCACCGGGCAGCGGCTGGCCCGACGGCCCGGTGGAGGGGCTCGCGCCGGGTTGCTGCGAGCCGTCGGTGTCGCCCGGCAGCGTGTTCAGGCTGGAGGAGTCGTCGCCCTTGTGACGGTTCTCGTAGCGGACCTGTCCGAGGGACAGGCCGCCGGCCACGAGGACGACGGCGTTGACGATGGCGACCGCGCGCAGGCGTGGGTCCAGCACGGCAGCCCCTCTCTCGGTCTGGGCGAGCGCTACTCGGTCTGGCGGGTATTTGTATGGGACCCTGACATTTCCCGGGAAGGCGTGTCAAGAGTGCCATGTCCCGGGCAAACTGCACCCCCCTGGAAGGATTCCATCGTGCCGAGCCTGCCGCCACCCGTGCTGCTCACCACGCACCTCATCGGTGACGTGAACCGCTCCCGCGTGCTGCAGGCGATCGTCGACCACGGACCCTCCAGCCGCGCTGACCTGGCCCGGCTCGCCGGCGTCCCGCGCGCCACGATCGGCGCCATCGTCCAGGGCCTGGTCGACGACGGACTGCTCGAGCAGCAGGAGCCCTCTCGTGGCACGGGACGGGTCGGTAAGCCAGGGCGCCCGCTGTGGTTCGGCCCGCAGGCGGGTGTTGCGGCCGCGATCTCCTTCACCGACGCGAGCGTGCGGGTAGCCCTGGTCAACGCGCGCGGCGACATCCTCGAGGAGACCTCGCGGGTGCTCGACACGGCCACGGCCGGTTCCGCAGATCTCGTGGTGGCGACTGCCGACGCCGTCGCCGCGATCAGAGGGGCCACCGAGCCCATCGGCGTCGGCCTGGCGATCCCGGGGGTGTGCGACTCGGAGCGCGGCCTCGTCATCGCCTCGGGTCAGGTGCCGGGTGCTGGTGGCGCGGAGCTGGTCATGGGAGTGGCGCACGAGACCGGGTTGGCGGTGTTCGTCGACAACGACGCCCGGGTGCAGGCGCTGGGCGAGAAGTGGTTCGGCGACGGCCGCGGCGTGCCGACCTTCGCGGCGGTGCAGACCGGGCACGGGCTCGGTGTCGGGCTGGTCCTGCGCGGCGCGCTCTACCGCGGCGACGACGGCCGCGTCGGTGAGCTCGGGCATGTGCAGGTGATGCCCGATGGCGAGCCCTGCCGCTGTGGCCTGACCGGCTGCTGGGAGACCGTCGCCACGCTGCGCTGGCTTCGTGCCGAGGCAGCGCGGCTCGGACTACCTGGCGCCGACCGCCTCGACAGCGCGGCGCTCGCGGCGCTCGCCGGCAAGGACGAGACCGCCGCCGAGCTGCAGGCCGTCTGGGCCGAGCACCTCGGCCGAGGTCTCGCCGTACTCGTCAACTTGCTCGGCATTCGACGCTTCCTGCTGCACGGTGACGCCGTCGGCGGCGGCGAGGGACTGCGCGCTGCTGTCGAGGATTCCGTGCGCGGCGCCTCGCTCGGCCACATCGCGCACGAGGTCGAGCTCGGCTTCTCCTCGTTGGACGCCGACGCGGCTCTGCTCGGGGCCGCGGGGCTCGTGCTGTCGGAGACTTTCCGGCTCGCCGTCTAGCGAGTCGAGCCGGACCGGGCGATCGCCGCGGGGTCGTCGCCGAGGTAGGAGCGGACGACCTCGGGATCGTGTACGACGTCCTGTGGGAGGCCCTGCGCGATGACCCGGCCGGTCTCGAGGGCGTAGAGCCGTTCGGCGATGTCCAGCAGCAGCGGCATGTCGTGCTCGATCACGAGGAGCGCGCAGGACAGGTCCGCCCGCATCCGCTGCAGCAGCGGGACCAAGGCCTCCGCCTCGCGCTGGGCGAGGCCACTCGATGGCTCGTCGAGCAGCACGACCGTCGGCCGCTGCACCAGGATCCCGGCGAGGTCCACCACACGCCGGGTCCCGGTCGAGAGCTCGCCGACCAGCTTGTCGCGATAGGCCTGAAGGCCGAAGGTCTCGATCACCTCGGCCGCGGTCTTGCGAGCCTTGGCCTCGGCGATCCCGTCGAAGCCGAGCAGCGTCTTGAGCACTCCGGGGCTCCGCGGCTGGTGCCGTTCGCCCGCGACCGTGAGGACGTCGAGCACCGTCATCGAGGCGAACAGCCGGGCGTCCTGGAACGACCGACCAAGGCCCGCGCGTGAGCGCTCGTGAGCCGGCAGGCCGGAGACGTCACGGCCGTCGACCAGCACCTGGCCCTCGCCGGGGATCAGTCCGGTCACGCAGTCGAAGAAGGTGGTCTTGCCGGCCCCGTTGGGGCCGATGAGCCCGACGATCTCGCCGGGCTGCACCACCACATCGACGCCGTCGAGGGCACGCACTCCGCCGAAGGAGACACCCACGCCGCGGGCCTCCAGCGCTGCAGTCACGACGTCCCCTCCAGCAGTTCGGCGAGCACCCGGCGGCACACCAGGTCGAGCAGCGTCTCACCCCTGACCAGACCCTCGCGACGGGGCACGACCTCGTCTCCCTGCTGAGCTGTGACCGGGTAGAGCGCGAAGCGGGTGCCGAACAGCTGCTGCGGCATCGACTGCGCACGCCGCCAGGCCTCGCCGACGAGGAACGCCGCCTGGACCCGCTTCGCCGCTGGCGCCCGACGTGACTCGAGAGCCGCGTTGATGACGAACGCCTGCCACTCCCAGGCCACCAGCCAGGGCTCGAGCTCGGACTGCCATGAGGCCGCCAGACCCTCGCGGCACCCGCGGGCGAGCCACTGTTCGAGACTCCGGTCACCGCTGCTCAACGCGGCCTCGGCCCACGCGAGCAGCTCCGGGTCAGGGCCGGGCGAGGTCAGCCACGAGCAGGCCGCCCGGGCGAGCGGCTCGATGCCGGGCACGTCCACGAGCGCCGCCTGCCAGCAGTGCTCCGGATCCGTCGTCGGCGTGTCCCACCACCGCAGGTAGGCGTCGACACCGATGCGGCTGGCGAGCGGCAGCTCCATGAGGTTGAGCAGCAGACCGCCGACGACCGACGGCAGCTCGGGGTCGCGCGGCGGCGGCGGACCGAGGTGCAGGACCCCGCTCATCGGGCCGTCGTTGACCGGGAAGTTGTCGGCAAGCACGAGCGTGCGGCCGAGCTCGGCCGTCAGCGCGCGGACCTCGTCCACGGGGATGCGGGGACTGACGATCGCCGGGCCGGTCCAGAAGACCTCGACGCCGGGGGCGAGTGCGTCACAGAAGGCGCGCAGGTAAGCGGTCGCCGTACTCGCTGAGTAATCCGTCGGGCACGTCGCGCGCAGTGAGCCCGGAGGGAGGGCGAGTACGGCGGCGCTGACGCCTGCCGCGTGGCTGGCACCCAGCTCGGCACCGCCGCGCGGCACGTCGTCCCAGGCGACGCCGACCTGGTGAACCCCGAGGTCGAGCAGCGCCTGCAGCTTGACGGTCAGCGCACCGTGGTCCGGCTCGCCCTGCCAGTCGAGGCCGGGCGAGACGCACACCGAGAGCCGAACGCCGGCTTCGCGGCAGGCATCGACGAGGCGAACGAGGTGAGTACCCGCCGGGATGGGCTCACGCCACGAGTCACGGAGCAGCGGGTCACCCTTGGGCGAGTAGACGTAGTCGCGGATGCCGCGCCGGCCGCACCAGGCAACCAGCTCCAGCCGGTCGCCCTCGG
This sequence comes from Frankiaceae bacterium, assembly GCA_030840515.1. Classification (GTDB taxonomy): domain Bacteria; phylum Actinomycetota; class Actinomycetes; order JAVEEJ01; family JAVEEJ01; genus JAVEEJ01. The sequence goes on from JAVEEJ010000124.1 coordinate 32,748, forward strand.
CGAAGGGCTGGCCGTAGAAGCCTTCAAGCACTCCGCGCCAGCCCATTCGCCAATACCTATCATTCGCCGATACTGGCCGCATGCGCGCGCTGATCCACGATGTCGAGCTCGACTACGAGCTCAGCGGCAGCGGGCCGGAGCTGGTGTGGCTGCACGGGCTGTCGGGGTCGGTCGACGAGTCGCGTTGGCTGACCGACCACCTGGCGACGCGCTTCAGGGTGCTGACCTACTCGACCCGCGGTCACGGGCGCTCGTCGCCGGTGCTCGAGCGGCATCGCTACCGCTACGACGTCATCGCCGACGACCTCGACGCGATGCTGGATCACGTCGGCTTCAGCAAGCCCATCGTGGCCGGCGGCTCACACGGCGCGAACACCGCGCTGCGGCACGCGGTGCGGCATCCCGGTCGGGTGAGCGGACTGGTGCTCGTCGCGCCCGGGAGCAACGCGCTGCGCCGGCCCGACCGGCTGCGCTGGGGCCTGGTGCGCGGTCAGCTCGCGCTGGCACGCCGGCACGGCGCCGACGGCATCGTCCGCGCGATCACCGGCCAGGACCCCGGCGACCCCGCGGCAGACCAGGCCGCCATCGCCGCTGCACGCAGCCACGACCTGGCCTCGCTCGAGGCGGCGATGCGGCACATCGCCGATCAGCGCGTCGTGCCGCCGGAGGCGTTGCGCGGGGTGCAGGTGCCGACCGTGGTGGCCGCGTGGCGCAAGGACCCGGTGCTGCACCCGTTCGGCGTGGCGCAGCGGATCGCCCAGCTCATCCCCGACGCCGAGCTGCACGAGCTGCCGCGCCCCGGTCAGGTACCGCAGGCCGAGGCTGCCGAGCTGGTCGCCGTCCTCGTGGACCGCGTGCTGGCCAGGCTTCGGCAGTAGATGCGGCCCCGGCCGCCGACGGGGGGACGACGACCGGGACGCTGGGCCAACCCTGGGCCACGCCAGCTCGGGAGTCCATGGCACGGGCGAGGGGTTACGGGCAGCTCATTGGCACCAGGACCATCGCCTCGTATCAGCGCAAACTGCGCGCCTCCCCGTTGATGAGGGCCCCCTCACACCGATCTTGCGGAGTGAGGTGGACCCCCACCAACGAGGGCTAGCGCCGCGGCCGCGGCGGCGACCTTGTCGGCTGCCACCAAGGGCAGCGCGTGACCCCAGCCGGGGAAGACATCGAGCTGCGCGCCAGGGATGCGGCGCACGTGCTCATGGGCGTGCGCGACGGGTACGACGACGTCCACGTCACCGTGCATGACCAGCGTCGGTGGCGCCGTGGTCCATGTCGGCACGGGCTCGCGGCGACTGGCCCAGCACTGCACCACGTCGTTGCGCAGACCCGCTCCGCGCAGCACGCTCGGCCGCTCGATGACGAATCGCCGCAGGTCTGCGCGCGCCTCCGGGCGGGCGATGACCGCCTGCACCTCGACGTCGGTGAGGTTGGTCAGCTCGTCGAAACCGGCCCGGACCTTGCGCTGCTCGATGGCGCGATGGGGCGCGGACAAGCTCTCCCAGATGCCGGGCACCGCCGCGAGTCGGCGGGCGATCGGCGGCAGCGCGAGGAGGTCGGGGCAGACCGCGGAGACCAGGAGCAGCCCGGTGCTGCGCTCAGGGAACAGCCGGGTGAACGTGGTGGTGGACGGACCACCGCCGGAGACGCCCACCAGGGTCACGGCGTCGATGGCGAGCACGTCGAGCAGCGCGGCTATGGCGCGCGCCTGGTCGGGAATCGTGCGTCCGGTTCGCAACGGCGTCGCGCCGTAGCCCGGTCGACTCACCAGCACCACGGTGCACTGCTCGAGCAGGGGACGCGCGATGGCCTGAGCCTGCCGCCAGTCACCCGGCATCCCGTGCACCAGCAGGACAGCCGGTCCCTCACCCGCCACTGCGGCCTGCATCACGCCGCGCGCCGTCGGCACGAGCCGCGGGACGAAGCTCACGTGCGCACCCCAGCGACCCAGGTGGCGACCAGCCGGCCGGCGTCGTCGACGGCCACGAGGTCGCCCGGTGCGCCGGGCCGGATGACGGCCTCGTGGCCGATCACCGAGGCCGGTGTCGCGGCCGCCATCGTCAGCGCGTGCTCGAGCGGAATGCCCCAGCTGACCAGGTTGCGCACGCCGGCCGCCTGGGTGACCGCGGCACCGGCGAGCACCCCGTCCGGTCGCGCCCCCCGGTCCACCGCGTCGCTCACGAGGCAGGCCCGGCTCGGGCCGACAGCCCGGTGGATCAGCCGAGCGGTCGCAGGGTGCAGGTGCTCCCCGTCGGCGATGAGCTCGACGCTCACGTCAAGATCCAGGGCGGCGCCGGCCAGTCCGGGCTCGCGGTGATGCAGCGGTGACATGGCGTTGAAGCAGTGGGTCACGTGACGCGCGCCGGCATCCACCGCCGCCCCAGCGGTGCGGTAGTCGCAGTCGCTGTGACCCAGCGCCACGACCACGCCACGCGACACGGCGTACTCGATCAGCTCCATCGCTCCCGGCAGCTCGGGAGCGAGCGTCACCATCCGCACGGGACCGGCGTCCAGCAGCCGGGCCAGGTCAGCCACTGCCGGGGCCGCCAGGTGGGCCGTCGGCTGCGCCCCCGCCCTGGCCGGGGCGAGCCAGGGCCCTTCGAGGTGCACACCGAGGCAGCGCGCACCGGAGGGGTTCGCGGGCTGCGCTGTGGCCACGTGCTGCAGGACCCGCTCCAGCTCGGCGATCGGCGCCGCGGCCGTCGTGGCGAGGAACGCCGTCGTCCCCCCGGCTGCCAGCGCACGCGCCAGAGCAGGCAGGTCCGGCCGCTCGGCGTCGAGCACGCCGGCGCCGCCCAGCTCGTGCACGTGGAGGTCGACGAAGCCGGGTGCGAGTACGACGTCAGGCAGGTCGAGCACGTCCGCGGCGGCGAGGCCGCGGCCCACCGAGGCCACCACCTCGCCGTCGAGGAGAACCTCGAGACCCGGGACCAGGCCTTCGCGCTGGAGCACGGCCCGCGGGCGAATCAGGAGCGGGCCGGCCACGCTCAGATCTTGACAGTCACCGCCTCCTTTTGTAAATGTCGCATACATATCCCGCGGGAGCGCGGGTCAGAGTGCGGTTGGGGGGGACCAGCGATGTCCGTGGCCGACCCCTCGCGCGAGCTGGCCAGCACCGCCGCACAGATCCCCGCCCCCCATGCCGCGCCCCAGTCGGACCCCCACGCAGCCCCCAACTCCGCCGGCCCGGTCGCGGCGTGCGTCGAGGTCGGCGCCAGCGGCGCCCAGACCGCCGTGCTGGACCACTTCGGCCGGCTGAGCTTCTACGACGGTGTCGCGGTGCCGGGTGACGTCCCGGTGCTGGCTGCGGTGCCAGGCCTGCTGAGCGGGACGCATGTGGTGGCAGCGTCCAACCTCGGCTGGTTCGACGTGCCCGTCGCCGAGGCACTGGGGCTCGACGAGCCGGTGCACCTGCTGTGCAACGACGCAGAGGCCGCCGCCCTGGGTGAGCAGGTGCTGCGCGGCGGCGAGCCGGACCTGGTCTACGTCGGGGTCGGCACCGGCGTCGGCGGCGCGGTGGTGCGCGGCGGAGCCGTGACGGGCAACCTGTTCGGGCACAGCGGCAGCTTCGGCGCGCGGCGCTGCCCCTGCGGCTCGACCGGCTGCCTGGAGACCGTCGCTGCGGGCTGGGCGCTCGGCGACCCGGCGTCCACAAGCGAGCTCGAGCGTGCGGCCCAGGCCATCGCCGCGGCGGTCGAGGCCGAGCCGCTCGCGACACCGCAGCTGGTCGTGCTCGCAGGAGGAATCCCCCGCCGGCACCCGAATCTCCTAGCCATGGTGGCCGCCGCGCTACCCGGCCGCCGGGTCGAGCCCACGATCGCTCCCCCGGCGGCGAAGTCCGCGGCCGCCTGGGGCCTGCTTCACCTGCGAACCCCGTGACACCCGTCCTCGAGGAGCGTCCGTGACCGCCACTGCTGCAGGTCGGCTCCGCGCCGCCGCGATCGCCGCCGGCCTCGTGGCCGCGCTCGTCGTACCCGTCACCATCGCCTCAGGCAGCGGCCCCGTCGACCCGACCGCGGGGCCCTACCTGTCGCTGCTCGGCTCGATGCACGAGCACAGCGGCTACTCCGACGGCTGGGTCGGATCCGAGCCCTCGACGTTCTTTGCCTCGGGCAAGCGCTTCGGCCTCGACTTCATGGGCGGCAGCGACCACAGCGACACCTTCCAGGTCCCGCTGCTGTCGACGTCGCAGTACTGCCTCGACCCCACCACGACCCCGAGCTGTGTCGCGACGGACGACCTCAACGCCGACGCGCGCGCCGCGCGCAAGTGGGAGTCGACGGGCGATCAAGCGCTGCAGGCGACAACGCCCACCTTCACCGGGTTCCGCGGCTTCGAGTGGACCTCCGACGTGTTCGGCCACATCAACGTCTACTTCTCGAAGAACTACGCCAACGCCAAGGGCGATGGGGGCTACGCCACCCCGACCGCGCTCTACGACTGGATGACTCGCCGGCCCGAGGCCGGTGGCGGCTCCGACGGTCTCGCCACGTTCAACCACCCGGGCGCCAAGGACTCCCCCGCCGCGCCGCAGCCGGGCGACCTCAACTGGCACGACTTCGCCTATGACCCGCGCATCGACGACCACATGGTCGGCATCGAGGTCTACAACGACACCGACGAGTACGACCTGCACGGGCCGTCAGCACCCGCGGAGGGCTACTACGCGCACGCGCTCGACAAGGGCTGGCACCTGGGCCCGATCGGCGCCGAGGACCTCGG